>DATEUS010000399.1:0-3180 GCA_035282985.1 Candidatus Acidiferrales bacterium | reverse complement strand
CTGATGACCTGCTGGAAGGCCGGGCCCCGGCCTCGCGCGTCGGCGACCTGGCCGCCAAGTACATTGCGGCGCAGTTCGCCCGCCTGGGGCTAGAACCCATCGGCCCCGACGGCAGCTACTTCCAAAATGTGCCCATGGTGGGCAGAACCATTAACAAGCCCGCCGACCTGCGCGTCGCCAAGGGGGACGAGGCCTTGACCTTCAAGTACATCGAGGAGTTTGTGCCCACCACCGACTCCGAGCGGCAAACGGCCAATGTCGAAGGCGAATTGGTCTTCGTGGGCTACGGCATCGTCGCCCCCGAGTATCGCTGGGACGACTTCAAGGGTGTGGACGTGAAAGGAAAAATCCTGCTCGGGCTGGTGAACGACCCGCCCGCTACCGCCGCCGAGCCCGACCTTTTCGGCGCCAAGGCACTCACCTACTACGGCCGCTGGACCTACAAGTACGAGGAGGCCGCCCGCCAGGGCGCCGCCGGCGCCATCCTCATCCACACCACCGAGTCAGCCGGCTACCCTTTCAAGGTGCTGCAGGCTTCGGGGACCGGGGAGCAGTTCGATCTGCCGCGCGGGCCCGGCGACGTGCCGCCCCTGGGGCTGAAGTCGTGGGTGACCGACACGGTGGCGAGAAAGATTCTGGCTGTGGCCGGGCAGGACTTCGACGCCCTGGTGGCGGCAGCCAGGGAGCGCAGTTTCCGGCCCGTCGCTTTGGGGTTAACTGCCTCCACCAAGATCCACCAGGCGGTGCGGCACATTGAGTCGCCCAACGTCATCGGAGTGCTTTCCGGCACCGATCCCAAGCTCAGTGACGAGTATGTCATCTACACCGCCCACTACGACCACCTGGGAATGAATCCCAACATTGACGGCGACGGCATCTACAACGGCGCCGCCGACAACGCCATCGGCGTGGCGGCGCTGCTGGGCATTGCCGAGGCGATGGTGGCGCTGCCGGAGGGCTCCAAGCGCACCCAGGTGTTCGCCGCCGTGACTGCGGAAGAACAGGGCTTGCTGGGTGCAGCCTACTATGCGCGCCATCCGCTCTTCCCGCCGGCGCAGACCGTCGCCAACATCAACATAGACGGCTTGAACCAGTGGGGGGCGACGCGCGACATCGTGGAGGTCGGCAGCGGCAAGTCAGAGCTGGACGAAGTGGCCCAACGGGTCGCCGAGCGTCACCAAATGAAACTGCTGCCCGACCAGTTTCCCGAGAAAGGTTTCTTCTATCGCAGCGACCAGTTCAGCCTGGCCAAGATCGGCATCCCCGCCCTCTACTTCGACAACGGCCTCGACGTCATCAGCCAGCCCCCCGGCTACGGCAAGGAGAAGTTCGAGGACTACACCGCCAAGGACTACCATCAGCCCTCGGACGAGATCAAACCCGACTGGGACTGGGGCGGCGCCGTCCAGATGGCGCGCTTCATCTTCGAGTGCGGCTGGATGGCGGCCAACTGGGAGCGCGAGTTCCACTGGGCGGAGAACGCCGAGTTCCGCGCCGCCCGCCTGGAGTCCCTGCAGAAAGCGAAAGAAAATAAACAGTAGCGGCGACGAAGCCCACCTGCGGCAGGCACGCCCCTTAGGTTTTTCTGCGTTCCTCTGCGCCCTCTGCGCCTCTGCGGTGAGAACCGGCGTTTGCTCGGCACCCGCCACTGCCACTGTTCAACCCAGTGGCCTGTCCTGAGCGCAGTCGAAGGGCTCCCGCCACTGGGTGACGGCTGGCTCAGAGGATTTCTTCAATCTCGGCCAGGATGGCCAGGTGAGAGTAATCGAAGCCGTTGATGGTGTAGAGCGGCGCACCGCCCGGACGCGGGCGGTTCTCCTCGTCGGGCGCCCGGGTTAGCTGGAAGAAACGGCTGATCTGGTAGTCCTCTTCGTAGGCGGAGAGTTCCCGTTCCAGCTCCTCTCGCGACAGGCCAAACTCGGAGAGGTGCAGCGGACGGCCGTAGCCGCCCGCCTTCTCCAAGTATTTCTCCACCAGCTCTTTCAGCGTCATCGTTGGCCCATCTCAGCCCAGCGCGTGCGCCCCAACCTGGGCTTCCTCCATGGTGGGCTAGGGGCGCGGCGGCACGCTCATCAGCAAGCGGCAGGGGGCGTGCCGGGCCAGGTACTGGGCGGTGGTGCCCAGGAGCAGGTCGGCCAGCGAGCGCTTGTGGTGGTAGCCGATGATGGCCAGGTCGAACTTGCCCTCCTGGAGCTCTTCCACGATGGCTTTGCCGGCGTGGTGGGCGCGCAGCAGCCGCAGGGCGAACTTCCGCCGCGGGTGCTTGCGCGTCTGGCGCTTGAAAGCCTTCTCCACCGCGCGCACCGGCGCCTCCAGAACCTCGTCCTTGGCGTCCAGCGGCGTCACCTCCGGCAGCTCGAGCACATTGAGTACGACGATGCTGGCCTTGCGGGGCGCGGCCACCTGCGTGGCCAAACTGATCAACTCCTCGGCGTCGGCGGCCTCTTTCAGGCTGACCAGGATCTTCTGGGGCGCTTTCTTCATGGTTGTCTCCTTCCGCTGCGGGAGGCGGTTTGTCGCTCGCGGGGGAAGTCTGTTATGCTGAATGGCTTCGCACCCCCGCCGGCTCTCGCAGGCGGCGTGGGGTCTGATTGTACCCAAATTGGCTTTCACTACCAAGGAGGAGAGAGGAATGCCTATCGCTGTCGGACAGAAAGCTCCGGAGTTCACCCTCAAGGATCAGAACCAGAACGACGTCAGCCTGGTTGGCCTCAAGGGCCATAACGTGGTGCTGGCCTTCTACCCGCTCGACTTCTCGCCCGTCTGCTCTAAAGAGCACGCCTGCTTCACCGACGACCTCAAAGACTTCGAAGGGCTGGACGCCAAGGTGCTCGGCCTGAGCGTGGACAGCGTCTGGGCGCACAAGGCCTTCGCCGAAAAGCTTAAGATCAGCTATCCGCTGCTGGCCGACTTCCACCCCAAGGGGGCCGTGGCCAGCAAGTTCGGGCTTTATCTCGAAGACAAGGGGATCACCAACCGCGCTACTGTCATCATCGACAAGGCGGGGGTAGTCCGCTACGTCAAGGTGTACGACATCCCCCAGCAGCGCGACAACAGCGAGTTGGTGGCCGAGCTGAAAAAACTTAGCTAACTACTACTCGAACCTATTTCAAAACCGGGCAATTCGGCCGCCCGGGCAGGACACGGCTTTAGCCGTGCCGAAAAGGCCGCCATAAACGC
>DATEUS010000398.1:0-2810 GCA_035282985.1 Candidatus Acidiferrales bacterium | reverse complement strand
ATTTCATCGAGAAGCCGACGCCGTTGTCGCGCACGAACACGGCCGACCGACCGTTCACCTCCACCTGGCCCACCTCAATCACCGCCGGCTTCCGGGGCCGCGTGAACTTGGCCGCGTTCGAGAGCAGGTTCGCGAACACCTGCTTCATCAGGGCCGGGTCGCAGTCCACAAATGGCAGCCGCCCGATGCGCCATTCAATCTGGCGGCCCTGCGTCTCCGGCTGGAGATCCTGTCGCGCCGCCTCCACCAGCGAATTCAAGCCGGTCACCTGCCGCTGCAGCTCCTGCCGGCCCACCCGCGCCAGGTTCAGCAGGTCGTCCACCAGGTTCCCCATCTGCTGCGTCCCCTGCCGCACCCGCTCCAGGTAGTGCCGGGCCTGCTCGGGGAGCTCCTGGCTGTGTTCGTCGAGCAACAGCCGCGAGAAGCCGTCCACGTGCCGCAGCGGCGCTCGCAGGTCGTGCGACACCGAATAGGTAAAAGCTTCCAGCTCTTTGTTGGCGGCCCCGAGCTCCTGGTTGGTTACCGACAGTTCCGCCGTGCGTGCCGCCAGCTCGGCGTTGACCTGGCGAATCCGCTGCTCGGCCTCTTTCTGGGCAGTGACGTCGCGGGCCGTCGCGTAAGTCATCTGCTTGCCCACCATGGGGGTGGCGGCCCACAGGAGCCACCGGTAGGAGCCGTCCCGGCAGCGGTAGCGGTTTTCGAAGGAGATGGTGTCCAGGCCCTGGGTGAGTTTCTGCGCTTCGGCCGCCGTTCGCTCCCGGTCGTCCGGGTGGACGAACTCGAGGTAGGGTTCGCCCAGGAGCTCTTCGTTGGTAAACCCGAGGGTCTTGCTCCAGGCCGGGTTCAGGCGCTTGAAGTAGCCGTCGAAGCCGGCGATGCACAACATGTCGAGCGAGAGTGAGAAGAAGCGGTCCAGCTCCTCCGCCTGCTTGCGCGCGGTGATGTCGCGGATGGTTGCGGTGACGATGAGGCCGTCGCCGCTTTCGATCGGGCTCAGGCTGATGTCCACCGGCACTTCGCTCCCGTCCTTTCTGCGGCCCCACAGGGCCAGGCAGGCGCCCATCGGACGCGCCGAAGGATCGGAGAAGAAGGCCGCCCGATGGCCCACGTGCCGTTTCCGGAAACGCTCCGGCAACAGGATCTCCACCACCTCGCCGAGCAATTCCTCCCGGGAGTAACCGAAGAGTTTCTCCGTCTGGGCGTTGACGAGCACGATCTGACCCTCGGCGTTGATGCCGACCAGGGCGTCCGGGGCGGACTCGACCAAAGTTCGAAACCGCGCTTCGCTCGCCCGCAGCGCCTCCTCGGCCCGCTGGCGCTCGGTGAGGTCGCGGATGATGCTGGTGACCAGCACGCCCTGGTCGGTCTCCAGCGCGCTCAAGGTCATCTCCGCCGGGAACTCGCTGCCGTCCTGGCGTCGGGCGCAGAGTTCGGCGCCGGCTTGCATCGTGCGCGCCTCCGGGTCGGCAAAATAAGTTTCGCACTGGCTGCGGTGCTTCTCCCGGAAACGCTCCGGCACCAGCCGCTCGATGGATTGGCCCAGGAGTTCTTCGCGGCGGTAGCCGAACAGCTTTTCCGCCTGGGCGTTGGCCAGCACAAGGCGCCCGGTGCGATCCACCGTAAGGATGGCGTCCGGAGCCATTTCCAGGAGCCCGCGGAATTTGCTCTCGCTGACCTGGAGTTCGGTGGTGCGTTTCTCGACCCTTTGCTCCAAGGACCGGTTGAGAACCCCCAGCTCGTCGCGGGCCTTCGCCAGCCGCGCTTGCAGCGAGCCCACCAGGGCGCCGCCGCCGAGCGCCAGCCCGGTGAAGACCAGCGCCAGCAGACCGAGTTGGCGCTCCACCGCTCGGGCGCTTTGCAGCACCAGCGCCTGCGGCCGCTCCGCCAGCAGTCCCCAGCCCAGCGAAGCGATGGGCGTGTAGGCGACAAACAACTCTTCCTCGCCGCGCCGGAAGACTCCCGTGCCGCGTTGGCCCGCTTGCAGCTGCGCCACCGGCGCGTAGCCGCTCAAGTCCACGGGAGGCTGGTAGATGTCGATCCCGGACCCGGCCAGCAGTTGGCCGCGCTGGTCCACTACAGAAATCCGCCAGGCGCCCTCTTGCTGAATCTGCCCCATCCACTGGGCGATGGTTTCCAGGGTGTAGGGCGCCATAAGGATGCCCGCGGGCGCGCCGCTCTCATCCTTGAAGGGGACAGCGACGGCCACCACCAGCGGGTTGGGCGCCACCGCTGTCTGATAGACCTCGGAGACGTAAGGCTTCCAGTCGCGGCTCACGCCCCGGTACCAGTCGCGGAAAGCAAAGTTCTGCCCGACGACTCCTGCCTCGGGCGGGTAAATCCCCCGCATGGTGCCGTCGAGGTCATAGACGCTGAAGAAGGCGAACTCGGGCTGCAGCTCGTAAGCGATCTTGAGGTGGTGCGTCATCACCTTCGAATCGCGCTCCGCCAAGGCGTCCCGCAGCAGCGGCCGGCTGGCAAAGGCCTCCAAAAAGATAGTGCTCTGCCGGAAACGCTCCTCCACCAATTGCGCCGAAAGCAGCGCCGTCTGCGTCCCCACGCGTCGCGAGCGCATCTCCAACTGCTCGCGCAGCATGTTTCCGGCCGAGTAGAAAAACAGCCCGAGCGGCAGGACAGCCGCCAAGAGGAATACGAGGTAGGACCGCGCCGGGCGCGCCACCATCCACTCCGCCACGCGCCCGAAGCGGGTCTGGGACTCCAAGCTGGCGGTTCGGTCGGAAATCTCCCCGCGCATAGACACCACCCCCCTCTCCCAAGCTTGCAATCCCTACGCCAGTCTCTCTCCTCTCTAG
>DATEUS010000397.1:0-4424 GCA_035282985.1 Candidatus Acidiferrales bacterium | reverse complement strand
AGCTGCGTCACCCGCTGTACCGCCGCCTCCATCCCCGCCGCCGGCGCCGCCGGCGCCGCCACCTGCAGGCTGGCGCGGAAGAAACCCTCGCTGGTGTCCACCCGGATCACCCGCGCCCGCTCCACTCCTTCCACCAGCACGCGGATGTTGCCGTCGGGCAGCTTGACGCTCTGCACGATGTTGGCGATGGTGCCCACCTGGTGAATCTGGTTCGGCTTGGGGTCGTCCACCGAAGCATCGTGCTGCGTGGCCAAGAAAATCTTCTTCTCCGTCGCCAGCGCCTCTTCCAGCGCCCGCACCGAGCTCTCCCGCCCCACGATGAACGGCGTCATCATGTGGGGGAAGATGACCACGTCGCGAATGGGCATCATCGGCAACTGCCGCGTGTCCATTTTTTCCTTGTCCTTTTCCCGATTGAACATGATTCCCCTAGCCCGCTTTCTCCAGCCAGTCGGTGCCCATTTCGTGCTGCTCCACCATCTCCTGGGTCACGACAAACTCCCGCACCGTCGGTCTTGACGGCAGGTGATACATCAATTCTAGCATCAAATCCTCCAGAATCATACGCAGCCCCCGCGCCCCCATCTTGCGCTCCTGCGCCAGGCGGGCTACGGTCTCCAGGGCCTCGTCAGCCAGCCGCAGCTCCACCCCTTCGTATTGGAACAGCCGCTGGTACTGCCTGATGAGCGCGTTCTTGGGCTCGGTCAGGATGCGCACCAGCGCCGGCACGTCCAGATCGTTGAGCACGCCGACCACTGGCAGCCGCCCCACGAACTCCGGGATCAGCCCGTAGCGGATCAAGTCCATCGGCTGCACCTGCTCCAGCACGGCAATGTCGCGCCGCCCCGGCGTCGCCGTGGTCGGCGGGGGAGTGACAAAGCCCATCGACCGGTGCCCCAGGCGCGGTTCAATCGTCTTTTCCAGTCCCACGAAGGCTCCCCCGCAGATGAAGAGAATGTTGGTGGTGTCCACCGGAGTGAACTCCTGGTGCGGGTGCTTGCGGCCGCCCTGCGGGGGCACGTTGGCGATGGTGCCTTCCAGAATCTTCAGCAGCGCCTGCTGCACCCCCTCACCGGAGACGTCGCGGGTGATGGAGGGGTTCTCGTCCTTCTTGGCGATCTTGTCGATTTCGTCGATGTAGATGATGCCTTGCTGCGCCCGCTGCACGTCGCCGCCGGCCGCCTGCAACAGCTTGAGGATGATATTCTCCACGTCCTCGCCCACGTAGCCGGCCTCGGTCAGGGTGGTGGCGTCGGCGATGGCGAAGGGCACTTCCAGCATGCGCGCCAGCGTCTGCGCCAGCAGCGTCTTGCCCGTGCCGGTAGGGCCGATCAGCAGGATGTTGGACTTGGTCAGCTCCACCTCGTCGGTCTTCTTGTGCAGGTGGATGCGCTTGTAGTGGTTGTAGACCGCCACCGCCAGCCGCTTCTTGGTTTTGTCCTGCCCGATGACGTACTGGTCGAGGAACTCCTTGATCTCAGCCGGCTTGGGCAGGCGGGACGGAGCCGTGGCCGTCGCCTCCTGCTTCTGGCGTTCCTCGTCCAGGATGCTCTGGCAGATGACGATGCACTCGTTGCAGATGTAAGCGCGGCCGGCGTCGCCCGGCGAGGCGATCAGGCGTTCCACCGCCGACTGGTTTTTGTGGCAGAATGAGCAGCGCAAGTTCTCTTCACTCCAACGGCGCACGCCGTGCCCTCAACTCCTTAGATGAACAATCCGCCCTGAAGGTTAGGGGTTCCGTCCGTCACCGACGCTTCTCGTGGATGATTTCATCCACAATCCCGTACGCCTTGGCTTCCTCGGCATCCATGATGAAGTCGCGGTTGACGTCCTTCTCGATCCGCTCCAGCGGCTGCCCGGAATGCCTGACCAACAGCTTGTTGATGGCCGCGCGCATGCGCAGAATCTCCCGCGCATGGATGTCGATGTCGGTGGCTTGGCCGGAGAGCCCGCTCATCGCCGGCTCGTGCAGCAGCACCCGCGAGTTGGGCAGGGCATAGCGCTTGCCCTTGGCCCCGGCGGCCAGCAGCAGCGCCGCCATCGAGGCCGCCTGCCCGATGCAGTAGGTGGCCACCGCCGGACGCACGAACTGAATGGTGTCATAGATGGCCATGCCGGCGGTAATCGAGCCTCCCGGGCTGTTGATGTAGAGGGCAATATCCTTGTCCGGGTCTTCGGCGTCGAGGAACAGCAGTTGGGCGGTAATCAGGTTGGCAATCTGGTCGTCCACCGGCGTCCCGATGAAGATGATATTGTCCCGCAGCAGGCGCGAGTAGATGTCGTAGGCGCGCTCGCCCCGGCTGGTCTGCTCGATCACCATCGGCACCAGCGTGGTGTAATCTCGCGGGCTTTCGGGAATTCGGTTGGACATCGCGGTTGTCGTTGGGTTCTTAGCCCCGGCTGGACGCCGACAGCCGGGCACTGGCCAGGAGGAAGTCTATCACTTTCTCGCTGCGGACGGCGTGTTTCATGCTATCGAGGTTGCCCTCCTTTGTCAAGCGGGCCCGCACCGCCTCGGGGGTCTGCTGGCCCTGCCCGGCTAGGCGCTCGATCTCCTGGGTCAGTTCCTCGTCTGTCGCCTCGAGGGACTCCGCCGCCGCGATGCGGTCCAGCAGCAGCCCCAGGCGGGTTTCGCGGATGGCTGCCTCTCGGCCTGCGCGCCAGGCCCGCCGCCAGTCCACGTCCACTCGCCGCGGGTCGATCCCTTGAGCCACGAGCGCCCGCACCTGCCGCTGCAACCGGGCGTTCATCTGCTCCTCCACCAGCGCCTCCGGAACCGGGAAGTCGTGTCGGGCCAGCAGAGCATCGAGCAGCCGCTGGCGGGTCAACTCCTTTTCTCGTTGGGCGCGTGCTGCTTCTAGATGCTCGCGCAGTTTAGCCTTGAGTTCCTCCAGCGTCTTGGCGTCGCTGACCTGCCCGCCAGCGAGTTGAGGCAGGCGGGCCTGCTGAGCGAACTCATCATCCAGCACCGGAAGCTGTTTGCATTGCACACTCTTGACCTGCGCGGTGAAAGCAACCGTACGCCCGCCCAGGTCGCCCTGCGGGTAGTCGTCCGGGTAGGTGACGCTGAACTGGCGCTCTTCCCCCACGCGGACGCCGCGCAGGGCCTCGCGGAAGGCGGGCAGGGTGGAGTCAGCGCCGAGGGGGATGCGCACATCATCTAGGCGAATGGGGTCGCGGCGCTCCTTGGGTTCGGTGACCACGCCCACCATCGAGGCCACCACCGTGTCGGCCTCCGCGGCGGGGCGGTGTTCGACCGGCTCGTAGGTGGCCGCCTGTTCGCGCAGCGCCTCCAACTCCCGTTCCAGGTCTTCCTCGGTCAGCTCCACCTTGGCCGGCTCGAACTCCAGGCCTTTGTAGTCGCCCAGTTCAATCTCCGGCAGTACCTCGAAGGTGGCCTTGAAGCGCAGCGGCTGCTCAGGCTCAAACGTCAGCTCGGCAATCGAAGGCTGCCCCACCGGCGCCAGTTTCCGCTCCCGGAAAGCGCTTTCCAGCGAGGATGGCACCAGCGAGTGCACCACTTCGCTCTTGATGTCGTCCCAGAACCGCCGCCGCACCAGTTGCGGCGGAGCCTTGCCGGGACGAAAGCCCGGCAGGCGCGCCGCCCGGGCAAACTCCCGGGTGACGCGCTCGGTCTCGCGCTCCACCTCTTCGGCGGGAATCTCGATGGTCAGTTCCCGCAGACAACTATTGGCTTCCGTCGCCATCCTCAGGGGGGACTCCTTGTCAGGGAATTAATGAGCCTAGCAGAGGTTCGCGAGACTGACAACCGGTTCAGCCCAGCTTCCTTGTCCCGAGCGTAGTCGGGGGACGCCGCTGGGTGCCACGGGCAGAAGCCCGTGTCCTGAACTGGCTGCTCCCCACGTATTCTATGGGCTGCGCTCGCTCAGGGTCAATTCTCCTGCGGAGAATTGAGTGCGGAAGGTGGGAGTCGAACCCACACGGCCTTTCGGCCACGGGATCCTAAGTCCCGTGCGTCTGCCAATTCCGCCACTTCCGCCCCGACCCCCTCACCAACTTAGCATGGCCTCTCTGAACCGGCAAGCGGGCCCGGGCGTTCCTCCGCCCGTCCCAGCCTCCTCGGTCCTATGATCCACCGCCCGGGCTTTCCAGCGGCATCCCGCTGGGCAAAAAGACCCAGACTGCGCCCCTGAACCCATTTGGGCTGCCAGCCCTCGCCGACCACCCCCGCGCTAACCATTTGAAGAAACAAGACTTCTAGGTGCCCTCCGGTTGGGGGCACTGCGGCACCCGGCGTGCACAAGTCGTCGGTAAGCGTGGTATTCGAGCACAGGTCACACATTTGCTGCTGCGGATGAGCCCCCACCCCACGCGATGAAAACGGAGGGCGGCTCCGGCCATGATCAGCATCGGGCTCGACATCGGCAGCATCAGCGTGCGTCTGGCGGCTGTCGGGAGAGCCG
>DATEUS010000396.1:0-3479 GCA_035282985.1 Candidatus Acidiferrales bacterium | reverse complement strand
AACTCGCCCAGCTTGTGCCCCACCATGTTCTCGGTGATGTAGACGGGGATGAACTTCTTCCCGTTGTGCACGGCGATGGTGTGTCCCACCATCTCCGGCACCACCGAGGAGCGCCGCGACCAGGTACGCATCACCTTCTTTTCGCTGCGGCGGTTCATAGCCAGAATCTTCTCCAGCAGGTGCGCGTCAATGAACGGGCCTTTCTTGAGCGAGCGTGGCATTCCCCGGCTACCTCCGTCGCTGCACTCGATAGCGGTCGGTGCGCGGATTGTTACGGGTGCGATGGCCGCGGGTGGGCTGACCCCAGGGCGTCACCGGCGTGCCGCCCGTGCCCGTCTTGCCTTCGCCGCCGCCGTGGGGGTGGTCCACCGGGTTCATGGCCACGCCGCGCACGGTGGGCCGGCGGCCCAGCCAGCGGCTCCGTCCCGCCTTGCCCGAGGCCACGTTTTGGTGGTCCAGGTTGCCCACCTGCCCGATGGTGGCCCGACAGTCGGCCAGCACTTTGCGGATTTCGCCCGAAGGCAGCCGCACCAGAACATAGAAGTCTTCTTTGGCCGCCACCTGCGCCGAGGCCCCAGCAGCGCGCACCAACTGCCCACCCTTGCCGGGACGCATCTCCAGGTTGTGCACCAGCGTGCCGGCGGGGATGTTGCGCAAGGGCAGCACGTTCCCCGGCATGATGTCCACCTGCGGGCCGGCCTCGACCCGGTCGCCGACGTTCAGCCCTAGGGGATGCAGAATGTAGCTCTTCTCCCCATCGGCGTAATGCAGCAGAGCGATGTTGGCCGAGCGGTTGGGGTCGTACTCAATCGCGGCCACACGCGCGGGCACGCCCTGCTTGTCGCGTCGGAAGTCAATCCGCCGGTACATGCGCTTGTGGCCGCCACCGCGGTGCCACACACTGACCCGGCCCAGGCTGTTGCGGCCGCCCGTCTTGGGCAGCGGCTCCAGCAGGCTCTTCTCCGGCGACGGGCGGGTGACCTCCTGGCGCACCAAGCGGGCCATGCCCCGCCGGCCGGGGCTGGTGGGACGATAAGTCTTTACAGACATATCAAGCTGGCTCCAAGTATTCGACCATTTTCTCGCCGGGCTTCAGCCGCACGTAGGCTTTCTTCCAGTCGGGTCGGTAGCCACCGCGCTGGCCGCGGCGACGAAACTTTCCCGGCACGTTGACTGTGCGCACCCGGTCAACCTTCACAGCAAAAATCGTTTCCACCGCACGCTTGATTTCGTGCTTGTTGGCCTCCGGGGCCACCTCGAACACCAGCGTGCGCTGCAGCTCTTTGATCTGCTGCCCCTTTTCGGTGATCACCGGGCGCTTGATGATGCTGTGCGGGGACTTCATGCCGGCTTCACCTTGGCCCTCGACTTTCGCTCGGGCCACCCTGAGCTCTGTCGAAGGGTGGGCGCAATCGCCTGCTGGAGTTTCTCCACCGCTGCCTGCGAGAACAGTATCCGGTCGTGCGCCAGCAGGTCGTAGGGGTGCACCTCCCGGCTCAGAACCAGCTTGACTCCAGACAGGTTGCGGCTGGCGCGCTCGAGCGCGCTGTTCTCGCCCGTCTCCACGATCAGCAGGCTCTTTTCCACCCCCAGCCGGTTGAGAATCTCGCGCAAAGCCTTGGTCTTGTGGTTTTCCAGCTCAAGCTTGTCCACCACGGTCAACTTCTCGCCGGCGCACTTGGCCGTCAGGGCGCTGCGCAGCGCCCCCAGCCGCACCTTGCGCGGCAGCGCGTAGCTATAGTCGCGCGGCTGCGGTCCATGGATGGTTCCGCCGTGACGCCACAGTGGCGAGCGGATGCTGCCGGCGCGGGCGCGGCCAGTGCCCTTCTGCCGCCAGGGCTTGCGGCCGCCGCCGCTGACGTCGCCGCGGGTCTTGGTCTTATGCGTGCCGCGCCGCTGCGAGGCCAGGTAGTGCCGCACCGCCTCGTGCAACAAGGACTCGTTCACCGGCACGGAAAAGACGTCCTCGCGCAGCTCGACTGTACCTACTTTCTTATTGGCCAGATTCTTTACCTCTACCGTCGGCATTGTGCTCTCAACCTACTTCTTTCGCCGCCGCGCCACTGCCCTGGCGCGACAAATGGTGACGTAGCCGCCGTTGGCCCCCGGTACAGCCCCCTCGACCAACAGCAGGTGCTCCTCCGGGTCCACCTGCACCACCTTCAGGCTGCGCGCGGTGACGCGCTCGTTGCCCATCTGCCCCGCCATCCGCTGGCCCGGCCACAGCCGCGAAGGATAGGAGCTGGCCCCAATCGACCCCGGAGCGCGATGGAACATGGAGCCGTGGGTGGCCGCCCCGCCGCGAAAGTGATGCCGCTTGACGACGCCCGCAAAGCCGCGGCCCTTGCTCACCCCGATCACGTCCACCTTGTCGTCGGGCTTGAACGTCTCTTCCACCAGCACCTTGTCGCCGGCCTTGGCCTCTTCCTTCGGATCGCTCAGGCGGATCTCGCGCAGGAAGCGCAGCGGCGGCACGTTGTTTTTCTTGAAGTGGCCGCTCAGGGGTTTGTTCACCCGCTGCGGCTTGATGAACTCCACCAGGCCCAACTGCACGGCATCGTAGCCGTCGTTTTCGGCGGTCTTGCGCTAAACCACGACGCAGGGACCGGCCTTGAGCACGGTGACCGGAATCACCGCGCCGCCCTCGGTCAACACCTGGGTCATGCCCAGCTTCTTGCCCAGAATGCCCGGCACCGCCATAGCTATTTTCCGTGCTCCTTGCCGAAGGCCTTGATTTCGACGTCGACGCCGGCCGGCAGATCGAGCTTCATCAGCGCGTCCACCGTCTGCGTGGTCGGCTCCAGGATGTCGATCAGCCGCTTGTGGGTGCGGATCTCAAACTGCTCGCGCGATTTCTTATCCACGTGCGGCGAGCGCAGCACGGTGTAGCGGTTGATGTCGGTGGGCAGCGGAATCGGCCCCGTCACCAGCGCCCCGGTGCGCTTGGCCGTCTGCACGATCTCCCAGGTGGACTGGTCCAGCACCCGGTAGTCGTAGCCCTTCAAGCGGATGCGAATTTTTTCCTGTGTCTGCACGTCGGTTTACTCCAGGATCTCCGTCACGGCTCCTGCACCAACCGTGTGGCCGCCCTCGCGAATGGCGAAGCGCAGCCCCTGCTCGCAGGCCACCGGCGTGATCAACTGCACCACCAGGTTGACGTTGTCGCCCGGCATCACCATCTCCGTCCCCGCGGGCAGCTCCACCGACCCGGTCACGTCCGTGGTGCGAAAGTAAAACTGCGGCCGGTAGCCGTTGAAGAAAGGCGTGTGCCGCCCCCCTTCCTCCTTCTTCAGCACGTAAACCTCGGCCTTGAACCTCTTGTGCGGGGTGATCGAGCCCGGTTTGGCCACCACCTGCCCGCGCTCCACCTCGTCTTTGTCGATGCCGCGCAACAGCAAACCGACGTTGTCGCCGGCCATGCCTTCGTCCAGCAGCTTGCGGAACATCTCCACCCCGGTCACCACCGTCTTGCGGGTCTC
>DATEUS010000395.1:0-6087 GCA_035282985.1 Candidatus Acidiferrales bacterium | reverse complement strand
GAACCACTCCCCCTTGGGGGGAGACGCAGCTCCAACGTGGCCTTTCCCGAGGCAGCTACCGCCACCGGCTCGGCCAGTCGCTGCCATCGCTCCAGGAGGCGCGCCCGCAATGCCTCCGGCGCGTCGCCGGGCTTCTCGACGGGGGCGCCCAGGGCCCGGAGCACGGCCAGCAGCGATTCCACCGAGGCCCAGCGGCGTCGGCGGGCGACGATGTCGTAGTAGCCCAGTTGCATGCCGTAGGCCCGCGCCAGTTGGCGGAGCAGCCGCACCGCGCCCGGCTGTCCGTGCATCGCCTTGCTTGCTTGTGCCATACTGTGCCGCTGCGACTCCAAGTACAGAAAGGGCTGACGGGAAGGCGCTTTCAGGTTATCGTAGCCGCCAACGGCATGCAAGGTTGTTGCTCCGGGCGGGTGGCCACGGAGGGGCGCTGGCATTCGGGGCCGCAGTCGGAGCAAAATCAGGGGAAGTGGAAGTGAAGCCAGCCAAGCCAGGACGAAGAGCGAGCGCACGCGGGCGCAGCGGGCCGGACCTCCGGCTGGCGACGGAAGCTCTGCAGGCAAGACTGCGGGCGCTCACCGATGTTCTGGCCACCAGCCTGGATATCGACCGCGTCTTGAACCAGCTTCTCACCAGTTGTGCCCAGAGCGCAGGCTGTGTGCGGGGGGTGGCTTACCTCTTGGAAGCGAGCGGTGGCTTTTCCTTGCGCGCGCGCCTCGGTTATCCGGCTTCCGCCACCGGGCGCCTGCGGGATTTCTTTGGTTGCCTTGACTGGTTGCGCGGAGTTGTGGATGCCGGCGAGCCCGTGGCCGTGGCCGCCGGCGGGCAAGCGACGGACGGCGCCCTGAGAAAAGCCAAGGCCAAATCGCTTCTGGTGGTGCCGCTGCTCCTGGGCAAGGACCGCATGGGCGCCGTAGTTCTAGCGTCGGCCAAGTCAGACCTGCCTGGCAAGTTGGAGATCTTCTCGCCGTCGGTGCGGCTCCAGCTCGGGCATGCTATGGCACTGGCCCGCGCTATCTATTTCTCCGCCTCCTCCGAGCAGCAGTTCCGCGATCTGGTGGAGGGTTTGGACGCCATCGTCTGGGAGGCCGATCCGGTCACTTTGCAGTTCACTTATGTCAGCCGGCGGGCGGAGACGATCTTGCGCTATCCGGTTGAGCAGTGGCTGGCGGAAGCCGATTTCTGGATCAACCACATCCATCCCGAAGACCGGAGTTGGGCGGTGACCAACCGCCGCAAAGGTGTGGTCGAAGGGATGGACCGGGAGTGCGAGTACCGGATGGTGGCGGCCGACGGCCGAACGGCGTGGCTGCGCGACACCGTGCACCTGGTGAAGGACGACGACGGCCGCGTGCAGCTGCTGCGCGGCTTGATGGTGGACATCACCGAGCGCAAGCGAACGGAGAGAAAGCTGGAGGAACGGACCGCCTACCTGAGCGCCTTGATCGAGAACACGCCGCTGGCGGTCGTCGTTCTGGATGCTGCTCACCGCGTGCAGATGTGCAATCCGGCCTTTGAAACTCTCTTCCTCTACCGGCAGTCAGAGATTGTCGGCACCAACCTGGATGAATTGATCGCTCCCGACGAATTATCGGCCGACGCCGGGGGCTACACGCGGCAGGTTCTGGCCGGGAACAGGGTGCACGCCACCACCCGCCGCGCGCGCAAGGATGGCCGGCTGCTGGAGGTTGAGGTGCATGGCGTCCCTCTACTGGTGGAGGGAGAGCTGGTTGGTGTCTGTGCCCTCTATCAGGACATCACCGACCGGCAGCGGGCCCAAGAGGCCCTGCGGGCCTCGGAAGAGCGCTACCGCCTCTTGTTCCAATCGAACCCCCACCCGATGTGGGTCTACGACCTCGACACGCTGGCTTTCTTGGCGGTCAACGAGGCCGCCGTCAGGCATTACGGCTATTCCCAAAAAGAGTTTTTGCGCATGACCATCAAGGACATCCGCCCGGCGGAAGAGGTTCCCCGTCTTCTGGAGAACGTGGCGCGCGTGCGCTCGGGGCTGGATCAGGCCGGCGTCTGGAGACATCGGAAGAAGGACGGCACCCTCATCGAAGTGGAGATTACTTCTTATGCGCTCACCTTCGACGGCCGACGGGCGGAGTTGGTGCTGGCGAATGACGTCACCGAGCGGCAGCGCGCCGAGCGCTTGCAGGAGGCGGTCTATCGCATCGCCGAGCAGGCCGATCGGTGCGCCACCCTGGCCGAGCTCTACCAGGCCGTGCACGAAATCATCCAGGGCGTCATGCCGGCACGAAACTTCTATATTGCCCTCTACGATGAGAAAGAAGACCTGCTGAGCTTTCCCTATTTTGTCGACGAAGTCGACGTTCCGCTGCCCCCGCAGAAGCCGGGGCGCGGCTTGACCGCCTACGTGCTGCGCTCCGGGAAGTCCGTGCTCTGCACCTTGGACGTCCATGAACAGTTGGAGCGCGCCGGGGAAATCGAGTTGGTGGGCACGCAGTCCCCGATCTGGCTGGGGGTGCCTCTGCGCATGGGCGAGAAAACGATTGGCATCATGACCGTGCAGCACTACTCCGACGCCACGGCCTACGGTGAGCGCGAGCAACACATTCTCGAATATGTGTCCTCGCAGGTGGCCAAGGCCATTGAGCGGAAGCGTGCCGAGGAGGCGCTGCGGGAGAGCGAGACCAAGTTCCGCGCCCTGACGGAGAGTACCGCTTCCGCCATCATGATCTCGCGTGGCGACAAGTTTCTTTACGTGAACGTGGCGGCCGAGGCCATCCTGGGCTACCAACGGGGAGAACTCGAGGGCAAGAATTTCTATGATTTTGTCCACCCGGACTTTCGCCAGGCAGTCAGAGAACGGCGCGAGGCCCGGCTACGCGGCGCACCGACGCCTACCCGCTATGAGGTCAAGGTGGTGGCCAAGGATGGCAAAGAACGGTGGGTTGACCTGACCGCGACCGTAATCGATTTTGAAGGCGAGCCGGCCGTGCTGGGAACCGCCTTTGACATCACCGAGCGCATGCGGGCCGAGGAGGCAGTACGGCGCTCGGAGGCCAACTATCGCTCCTTGGTGGACAACTCCCCCTTCGGTATTTATCGGGCTACCCGCGAAGGCCAGTTCCTGGCGGTGAACCCGGCCCTGGTGCAAATGCTGGGCCATGACTCGGAAGAGCAGCTGTTGAAGCTCAACCTGACCACCGACATCTACTGCGACCCCGGTGAGCGCCAGCAATACATAGACACCTACTGGAACCAGGAGCGTTTCCAGGGAGTGGAAGCGCGGTGGAAGAAGAGGGATGGGACACCCATCACCGTCCTGTTGGCCGGACGGCCGGTGCGCGACCAGCAGAGGCGCGTCGGCTTTGTCGAGGTCATTGCCGAGGACGTGACGGAAAAGCGGGTGCTGGAGCAGCAACTCCGCCAGGCCCAGAAGATGGAGGCAGTGGGGCGTCTGGCAGGGGGCATTGCCCACGACTTCAACAACCTGCTGACAGTCATCGGGGGCCACTGCGAGATGCTGCGCAAGCGGCTGGGCCCCGACCATCCGGTCGACCGCAACGCCGCCGAGGTGCAGAAGGCTGCCGAGCGCGCGGCTGCGCTGACCCAGCAGCTCCTGGCCTTCAGCCGCAAGCAGATGGTCCAACCCGCCGTGCTGGATCTCAACGAGGTGGTGGCGGGCACGCAGAGCATGTTGCGGCGGCTCATTGGTGAACACATTGAGCTAATCACCGCTCCGGAGCCGGGCCTGGGCCGAGTGAAGGCTGACCGGGGCCAGATTGAGCAAGTCATTCTGAACCTGGCGGTGAACGCGCGCGACGCCATGCCGGACGGGGGGAATCTCGTCATTGAGACCGCCGACGCCGAGTTGGACGAGGCCTACGCCCGCCACCACCCCGGGGCCCGACCGGGCTCCTACGTCATGTTAGCGGTGAGCGACAGCGGCGTGGGCATGGACAAGGAAACGCAAGCGCACATCTTTGAGCCCTTCTTCACCACCAAGGAGACGGGGAAGGGCACCGGCCTGGGGCTGGCCACCGTCTACGGCATCGTCAAGCAGAGCGACGGCTACATCTGGGCCTACAGCGAGCCGGGCCAAGGTTCCACTTTCAAGGTCTATCTCCCCCGGGTCGAAGAAGAGGTTGAGGAAACAAAGCCGAAGGCGCCAGTGGCGGTCTCCACGCGGGGAAACGAGACCGTTCTGGTGGTGGAGGACGAAGAGCCCTTGCGCAAGTTGGCGCGCGAGTTCCTGGAAGCCAATGGCTACCGGGCGTTGGAGGCCGGCTGCGGGGAAGAGGCGCTGCGCCTGGCCGAAAAGTTCGAGGGGCCCATACACCTGCTGATGACCGACATGGTAATGCCGGGGATGAGCGGGCGAGAGTTGGCCGAACGCCTGGGGGCGAGTCGTCCGGAGACGAAGGTTCTCTACATGTCGGGCTATACCGACGACGCCATGGTTCACCAGAGAGGTTTCCACCCCGGCCGGCTGTTTCTGCAGAAGCCTTTTACCCTCGATACCCTGGCGCGCAAGTTGCGCGAAGTGCTCCAAGCCAGCGAACCGGATCGAGCCAGCTAGAGGGGAAGACGCAGGCAAGCCCGGAAGCCCGGGCCCGCGGGCCGGTTGCGCAGGGTGAGGGTGCCGCCGTGGGCCTCCAGTCAGGGCCAGTTGCCCCGCAGAATCAAGATGCGGGGAAACGCGGCAGGATGGCCTCCCACAACAGAAGCTCTTTTCTATCAACAAAGGTGGCGGCTGGGGACATTGACGAGCTTTGGCACTGGATTTGCAAAGGTCGGAGAAACGTATCTACCGAGGAGGGCGGGCGCGCTGAAGCCAGGCCGGAGCAGTGCTGGGCGCGGAACCGTGACTGGTGCCCAGGCGGTCGCGCCTCTGTCGCCCTCGAAACAATCGTAGGAGAGAGAAACTCATGAGTTCCCGTACGGTGACCATCATTGTGGTCGTTCTAGTTGTGGTTGCGTTGGCGACCGTGTGGGTCTACCGCGGACGCCAGCCGGAGGCTCCTCCGGCGGCCGTGCCCACAGGCACGCGGGTGGAGATTGCGGCTCCGCTGGGCTTGCCCCCGGTGCCGATCCCGGCCGACAACCCGCCAACCGCAGACACGATTGCGCTGGGACGCCGGCTGTATTACGACCCTATCCTCTCTGTGGATAACACGGTTTCCTGTGCCACCTGCCACCATCCCGACTTCGGCTTCGCCGACGGCAAGCAAGTGTCCGAGGGCGTGGGCGGCAAGACCGGGACGCGCAACTCGCCCACGGTATTCAACGCTGCCTATTTGACAACGCAGTTCTGGGACGGGCGCGCGCCCAGCTTGGAGACGCAGGCCGAAGGGCCGGTGGAGAACCCAGTGGAGATGGCGCACACCCTGGCCGATGTGGAGCAGAAGCTGATGGCCGACCCCAGCTACCGTGCCGAGTTCAAGAAAGCCTTCAGGGTGGACCGCATTACCTACGAGATGGTGGAGAAAGCCATCGCTTCGTTTGAGCGCACCGTCGTCAGCGGCAATTCGCCCTTTGACCGCTACTTCTACGGCGGCGACAAGACGGCCGTGAGCGAATCCGCCAAGCGCGGGCTGGAGGTTTTCCGCAATCCCAAGAAGGGGAACTGCGCTGTCTGCCACACCATCGAGGAGAACTACGCGCTGTTCACCGACAACAAGTTTCACAACCTGGGGGTGGGCTTCACCCTCCAGGGGGGAGTTTACCGACCCGGGACGCTACAACCTAACCAAGAATGAGGCTGACAAGAGCAAGTTCCATACCCCCTCGTTGCGCAACATCGCTCTAACAGCGCCCTACCTGCATGACGGCAGCACCAAGACGCTGAAAGACGTGATTGATTTCTACATTGGCGGGGGGAACTCCAACCCCAACCTGGACCCGGAAATCCACGTCCTCGACTTCCTCACCGGGCGGGAGCGTGCCGACCTGCTGGCCTTTCTGGAGTCGCTGACGGGCGATATGCCGCCCAATGTGGGCCCGCCGGGGCGGGGCGACCAGGCGCGCGCGGCCCCATAAGGGAAGAGCGTCAGCCTGGCGGCAAGCTAGAATTGAGCGGTTAGCGAGGAGCTACCAACTGCGGCGGCGTCCGCCTCCGCC
>DATEUS010000394.1:0-2817 GCA_035282985.1 Candidatus Acidiferrales bacterium | reverse complement strand
CTGCCGTTGGCGGGGCTGGCGCGCTGGCTCGTCTTCGCCGCGCGCGAATCGGAGAGCGGCAGCTCCACCGCCGGCTGCTTTTTGCCGTCGGGATAGGCGCGGAGCCTCAGCCCGCGCAGGCTGGCCACCGCCAGCCGGGCTTCGCCCGCCGCGGGAGGACTCAGCGCGAAGGTGATGACGGAATCGTCGAGCAGCTCTTCTCGGTCGGAGTTGAGGTCAAAGCGCGCCAGCAGGCCGTTGTTGGACAACAGCACCTGGCCGTCGGGCGCCCACTCAACCACCACCGGCTGCTCCGGTTCCTCCGGGTCCTGCCCTGCAGCGGGCACCGCCGCCAGCCCCGCCAGGAAAATCGGCGGGGCCAGAGCGAGCAGCAGCGCCGCCAGTCCTGCCAGCCCGAGTCGAATCTGCCGCGTCACTCTCATTCTGTCGTCTCTCCCTAAATGCGCGCCGCCCGCTTCCCGATGCCGCACCGGCCGGGGAAAGAGCCGAGTGTATCCGAAACGATGCCCTCGGGGGAAAAAGTTGACGCCGCCAATTACACCCAGGATACCTCACCGCAGAGGCCCGCCTACGCCAAGGCTTCAGCGGGCAGGCGCCTTTCGGCTTCGCTGCGACAGAGGCCGCTGAGAAAAGCACCCGACCCAGCGGCAGGGCTCGTCCTAAGGGATTCGCCCTGAAGGGGCCGCTGGGCTGAACGGACTCCGGTTAATCAGGAAATAACCCTCAGGGGCTGAAGCCCGATTGGTAGGGCTTGCTTTCGGCACGGCTAAAGCCGTGCCCTGCCGGGTCGCGGGCTTGCCCCGCCCGCCCTGAGCGAGGCCGAAGGGAGCAGGGCGAGGGGGCACGGATT
This sequence comes from Candidatus Acidiferrales bacterium, assembly GCA_035282985.1. Lineage (GTDB taxonomy): Bacteria > Acidobacteriota > Terriglobia > Acidiferrales > 2-02-FULL-67-57 > DATEUS01. The sequence goes on along the minus strand of DATEUS010000394.1, from coordinate 1,967 downwards.
AGTGCGGCCAGCCGAAGAGGCGCTGCAGGTCGCGCTCGGTGGCGGCGGAGTTGAGCCGATGGTACTGCGCGGCGATGCGCCGACGCGCTTCCTCTGCGGTCAGCTTGGCCGCTTCTTTCACCGCGCGGGGGAAAGCCCGCGGGGTCAACTGGTAGACCGCGCTCTCCCACGCCCGCGTCTCCGCCTTCGTCCCCCAGCGGACGATGAGGAGCCGTCGCTGCAACTCCTCCAGGGCGCGCTTGAAGCGAAGGTTGCCGCGCTTCGAGCTCCAGCCCAGCCCGTAGCGCAGCTCCAGTACCGCCTGCGGCCCGTGCTGGAAAAGCTCGTGGCAGAGGGCGTGGGCGTCAGCGGTGATTTTGCCTTCGGCATAGAGCTGTTGGTACTCGTCGGCGACGCCACGGTTGCCCTCCAGGCGATAGAAGCAGGGAAGAAACGCCGGTGAAATCAGCGAAGCTTTGCCGCGGAAGTACTTGCCGTAGTAGGCCCGGCGGCGGCGGGGGAACTCGTCTTTCCACGCCCAGAGGCGCTCGGCGTCTTCATCCCAGGCGGCGACGAGATTGAAGCGGCGCGGCGATTTGCCTTTCACCGCCACCCACAGGCTGGGCAGCGGCAGGCCCTTGACCGGAAAGAGCACGCAGAACCCCACGCGCTCGATGTAGGCCGCCGCCTGCGCGAACGTGCGGATTCTCATGGCACAGATTCTAGCCTGAGGGAGGCCTCAGGGCCTAAAGGCCGGGAGGGCCTGAAGCTGATTTGTCAGCCCTGATGCTTCGGCGTTGCTCAGCACGAGCGGGCGGACCCGCCTCTGGTGCGGGCTAAGGAAGCTGGGCAGGTTAGAGAGAGCGACCTCACCGCAGAGACGCAGAGAAGAGCTCCACCCGAAAACCCCGTTCAGCCCAGCGGCCCCCGCCGCTGGGTGCCACGGGCAGAAGCCCTTCGACTCCGCTCAGGACGGGCCCGTGGCCTGAACAAACAGGGGTCACGGGTCGCCGGGCACTGGGTTGAAAGAGCCTTGCCGGTAGCCTTCCAAGTCCAAGGTGACGAACTTGAAGCCCAGCCCCTTGAAGATGTCACGCAGCCGGGCCGTCATCTCCGGCGTCAGCGCCCGGGGCAGTTCTTCTGCTGCGATTTCGATGCGAGCGAGGGCTTCCCTCGCGAGTCCCGATCCTTCGGGACGGGCCCCGAATTCGTGTAAGCGGACGCGCACCTGGCGGAAGCCCAGTTGCCGCAGGGCTTCCTCGCCTTTTTCGACCTGGCTCAGGTTTTCCACCGTTACCTCGATGCCGTGGGCAATGCGCGAGGCCAGGCACGCGGCCGCCGGCTTGTCCCAGGTGGGCAGCCCGGCGCGGCGAGCGAGCTCGCGGATCTCGGCCTTGGTTAACCCGGCGTCGAGCAGCGGCGTCAGCACGCGGTGCTCGTAGGCCGCCTGCTGGCCGGGCCGATAATCGGCCTGGTCGTCGACGTTGACCCCGTAAGCGACGGCGGCGATGCCGCGGTCGCGGGCCAGCTCGTCCAGCCGGCTGAAGAGCTCGTCCTTGCAATAGTAGCAGCGATTGGGCTGGTTGGCGGCGTAGAGCGGGTTGGAGAGCTCGTGGGTGACGACGAACTCGTGCCGCAGGCCGTAGCGGCGGACGAAGGCTTCGACGCCGTGGCGCTCGCTTTGCGGCAGGGAGGCGCTGATGGCGGTGACGCTGAGTACCCGCTGGCCGAGGACTTCGTGCGCCACCCAGGCCAGGTAGCTGCTGTCCACACCCCCCGACAGCGCCACCACCACCGCCGGCAGCTCCGCAAGCTGCGCTTGCAGGCGCTCCTCTTTGGCTTCGACTCGTGTCTCGACGCGCATCCAACCTGTCGCCTAGCTGGGCAGGGATAGTGTAGCAGAGGACGACCTCAGCGGCTAAAGCCGGCCTGTGGGGCCAACTGGAAACGTCAGGGCTGAAGCCCTGACCCGCCCATAGGCAAGGCGG
>DATEUS010000393.1:0-6704 GCA_035282985.1 Candidatus Acidiferrales bacterium | reverse complement strand
TCGATATCGCGCGGCTCGAGGTTCCGCACCGAGGCCAGCAGCTTCTCAAAGACCTCCGGGTCACGCGTGAAGCGGTAGTACCAGGCGAACTGCTGGGCCATGTTGGCCGGGCTGGACATTTGGGCCAGGAAGTCGTAGCGGTACTTGCTCTTGAGCGTCTCCAGCAGCTTGGCGGCACCCTTTTGCCGGGAAAACCGCTTTAACTCATCGAGGCCGGCAATGATGTCGGCGCTCACGTCGTCGAAATAGCCTCGACCGCCTTCGGCATACTTTTCCTTGTAGAGCTGGGCGCTCACCGTCAGCACGTGGGGGTCGAAACTCTCGAAGCCGGCCGTGCCGTCCTCGAAGTCAAGTGCGCTGGCCGTCTGCTTGTCGTAGCGCAGCTTCTTGTAGAGCGGGGCGGCGGGCGCCACCAACAGCTCGCTGAGCAGTTCGGCCACCGCCCCCTCGACGCTGCCGGGCTCGAAGGCCGGCATGCGGTAGTTCACCCACACCAGCGGGGCCACGTCGGCGTCCCAGGGCACGTGCTCGCGTTGCTCCTTTTTCGGCGCGGCGCCGGTGGCGACGATGGGCGGGACGGCCTGCGGCTGCCAGTCGCGGTACTGCGCCTCCACCTGGGAAAAAATCTCCTCGGCCTTGACGTCGCCGGCGACAATGAGGACGCAGTTGTTGGGCCGATAGTAGGTGTCGTAGAACTTCAGTGCTGCTTGGTACTCGTTGGGCATGTCGACCACGTCCTCGTAGAAGCCCAGGGTGGTGTGCCCGTAGGGATGGTGGGGGAAAAGCAGCGCCAGCAGCCGCTCCTCCATCCGCAACTGGGGGAAGGAGGCGTTGCGCCGGTACTCGCCCAGCACCGCTCCGGCCTCGGTGCGGAAAATCTTTTCCGTAAAGCTGAGCAAGGTGAAGCGCGCGGCTTCCAGCTCCAGCAGCCCGGGCAGCTTGTCGGCGCCGCGCAGGTTGGCGGTGAAAGTCAAGGGGTGGTAGAAGGTGACGTCGAACCAGGTCCAGGCGTTGTTGTCCGCCCCCAGCTTGCTCATCCGCTCCTGGTAGCCGCCCTCCTCGCCGGCGTAGCGGTGGCGGAAGAGGATGTGCTCGAACAGGTGCGCCAGGCCGGACTTGCCCGGCTCCACCTCGTTGCGGGCGCCGGCCAGCACCAGGGTGTTGTAGCTCAAGACATCCTTGAACTCCGGCGTCTCGATGACGATGACATCGAAGCCGTTGGACAGGGTTTTCTTGTGGATGGGGTAGGGAAAGACCTTGCCCGCGGGGGGTGCCGCGGCTTGCGCCCCGCTTAGCCCCAGCAGGCAGAGAGCGACGATAGCGAGGGTTGTCGCGGAGCGGCGGTAAGGATTCATCAGGGGTACCTCGTGGTGTGGTCTAAGGAGTCCCTCGTGGACTCGCAGCAAATGTCATCATAGCACCGCGCCCGACAGGCGACAATGCAAGCTACCGGCAGACGCGCTCAGTGAAGAGCGACAAGAAGCGCTTGGCGTCCACGGCGGTGGCCAGGGCGACGGGCGAGTTGGTATCGGCGGTGGCCAGGGTGCGACCGCGCTCCGCTTCGCCGGTGCGCACGGTAAGTCGCACCGGCTCCCAGGTAAAGAGCGTGGGGTCAAGCGCCGCCGCCACCGCCGCCGGGTCGTGCAGGTGGATACCGTTCAACCCCAGAAACTTCTGGTGGGCGTCCATACAGAGCACAGTGATTTCGCGGACGAATTGAAAGACGGCCGAGTGACGTTCCTGCGCCAGTCGGCGCAGCTCGGAGCGCAGCAGCGCCGCCTGCAGGGTCACATCCAGCGGCACCAGCCGCAGCCGCGCGCCGCTGGCCACCACTTCGGCGGCAGCCTCGGGGTCAACGTAGAGGTTGTACTCCGCCAGCGGGGAGATGTTGCCGGGCACACGGATGGCGCCGCCCATCTGTACGATTTCGCCCACGCGGCGAAAGATGGCTGCGTCCCGCCGGGCCGCCAGCGCCAGGTTGGTCATCGGGGCCGTAGCGATGACGGTCAACGCCTCCCCGTAGCGGTCAATCCTCTCGAGCAACAAGTCGGCCGCCTCTTCCTCAGCCAGCGGATGCCGCGGCGGAGGATAGACGCCGGTGACATTCCCCAGGCCGTCGGCCCCGTGGACGATCTCCGCGGTCACAAGCTCGCGCGCCACAGGGCGGGCTGCGCCTCGTGCCACCAGGACTTCGGGCGGCGCCTGGGCGACGTCAAGCACCAGTCGCGTGTTGCGGGTCGCATTCTCAAGCGAGGTGTTGCCCGCCACTGTGGTGACGGCTTCCAGATACAGCTCGGGCGAGCGCAAGGCGAGGATCAAGGCCAGGGCGTCGTCCACGCCCGTGTCCACATCCATCATGGCGCGCTTCACGCCCTGTACCTCCCGGTTCAGCGTAGCACGGCCGAGGTGCTCTTACTTGTTGGCTGAAAGCAGGCGGGCCAGCCGGGCCGGGTAGTCGGTGATGATGGCGTCGACCCCCAGGGCGACCATTCGCTCCAGATCGGCCTTGCGGTTCACTGTCCAGGCGGCGCACCGGAACCCGCCGCCGTGCACCTGGGCAACCAGCTCGGCGTCCACCAGGTGAAATTCCTGGCCAAGGACTTCGGCGCCGGTCCGACGGAGCGCCTCCACCGGGTCCAGCAGGCGAGAGGTGGTGACGATGCCTGTTCGCAGGCGCGGCTTGACCTCGGCCAGCGCGGCGACGGTAGGGAAGTGGAACGAAGTGCAGAGCGCGCGGTCGGTTGCTCGATGCGCCGCCAGCAATGCCGCCAACTCCCGGCCGAAGCCGGGGGCTTTGATCTCGATGTTGAGTCCCACCGATTTGGGCAGCGCGCTCAATACCTCCTCCAGCGTCGGCAGCGCAATGCCACCTCGACGCGCCAGCCGCCGGGCCTCTTCCAGCGTGCAGTCGGCGATGGGCTTGCTGCCGAGGGTGAAGTCGTGCCGGACGACGAGCGCGCCGTCGCGGGTGCGATGGAGATCGAGCTCAACCCAGTCCGCGCCTTTGGCAACGCCGTCGCGGAAGCCGGCAAGGGTGTTCTCTCGCCGGCGGCCGGGGGCGCCGCGATGGGCGATGATAAGCGGGCGCTTCATTGAAGGTTGAGGGGGAGCAGCCTCGCGCCGTCTAGGCGGTGGCCGCTTGCGCCTGCGGCGCGGCCGCTGGCTTCAGCAAGACCTGTAAGCGAGGCAGGGCCGCGCGCATGGCTTTCTCACCGGCGGCGATCAGCTCGTCGGCCCGCTCGAACTCATCCCAGCGGTAGGCGCGCACGTTGGGTTCAATCACCACGTCCGCTTCTGCCCGCCAGATGGGGTCGGCGGTGCGCTGAGCAATACTGAACGACCGCCCCAGCACGTCGAGCATGTTCTTGGGCTCGAGCCCGGGTTCGATGTTGTCCAGGACCACCGCCACCACCACGTCGGCGCCCAGTTGCCTCACCGCTTGGACCGGAACGGCCGCCACCAGCATCCCGTCCACCAGCCAGGAGCCGTTGTAGGCAACGGGCAGGAACAGGCCCGGGTAGGCGCAACTGGCGCGCACGGCCGTGACCAGCTCGCCCGAAGTAAACACCACGCTTTTTCCGTGGGTCAGGTCGGTCGCCGTCACCGCCAGCGGAATCTTCAGGTCTTCAAAGCGCAGGGCGCGAAAGGCTCGCTTGAGAAAGGCTTCCATCCGCTGGTTGGTGGCCAGCCCCATGCGGGAGACGGTCCAACGGGCAAAATCGCTCCAGCGCACTCGCCGGGCGACGCCTGCCATCTCTTCAATCGTGGCTCCGCTGGCGTAGGCCCCGGCGATGATGCTACCGATGCTGGTGCCGGCCAGGCAGTGCACCCGTATCCCGTTCTCCTCCAGCACCTTGAGGACGCCGATGTGGGCAATGCCGCGGGCGAAGCCGCCGCCGAGGGCGACTCCCACCCGTGGCTCCTTGGCCAGCGCCAGCGGCCTGGTTACCTTCTGGTGGGCAAAGCCGCGGATGGACTTGACCGCCTGCTGCAGCACCTTCTTCCAACTGGCGGCGGTCACGTTGGCCTCCTCGCCCTCAATCTAGTTGGACACTCCCAGACAGCCAAGAGTTGCATCAACACCTGCCACTGCCGGCGGAAAGGCTTGACGCCGGGCTGCGCTTTGGCTAGCCTGAGACTTCGCCCCGTAAGACTCCTCGCAGCTTCTTCTCTCGCTGCTGGACGAGGTCTCGCTCCTATGCTACGCATCCAAACCGTCGCTGTGCTCGGGGCCGGTGTCATGGGCTCCCGCATCGCCGCCCACCTGGCCAATGCCGGCTTGCACCCTCTCCTGCTCGACATTGTACCCTCTGAACTGACGCAAAGCGAAAGCAAGCGCGGGCTGACCCTGGCAGATCCTGCCGTCCGCAACCGCATTGTCAACGCCGGCCTCCAGGCGGCCCGCAAATCCCAGCCGGCGGCCTTCTTCCTGCCTGAGTACGCCGAGCGGGTGCGCGCGGGCAATTTTGATGACCACCTCGATTGGCTGCGCGAAGCCGATTGGATCATCGAGGCGGTATCCGAAAAGCTATCCATCAAGCACGCCTTGCTAGAACGGGTCGAGGCCGTGCGGCGGCCCGGCAGTATCGTCAGCTCGAATACCAGCGGCCTGACGCTCCACCAGGTGGCCCAGGGACGCTCGGAGGAATTCCGCCGCCACTGGTTGGGCACCCATTTCTTCAACCCGCCGCGCTACATGCGCCTGCTGGAAGTCGTCTCCATCCCGGAAACGCTCCCCGAGGTAGTGGAGACCATTTCCACTTTCGCCGACCAGCGTCTGGGCAAGGTGTTGGTGCGGGCCAAGGACACCCCCAACTTTATCGCCAACCGCATCGGCACGTTTGCGGTGCTGAACACCCTGCGGCTGATGCAGGAAGAAGACCTGACGATCGAGCAGGTGGATGAGCTCACCGGACCCATCCTTGGCTTCCCCAAGAGCGCCACCTTCCGCACCGCCGACATCGTCGGCCTCGACATCCTGGCCAGCGTGGTGGCCAACCTGCGCGAAAACCTCCCCCACGACGAGCGCCGCGAGCTTTTCGTGCTGCCCGAGTTTATCGAGAAGATGTTGGCCAATAGCTGGCTGGGGGAGAAAACCGGACAAGGCTTCTACCAGCGGGTCAAGGAGAATGGCGAGACCAAGATTCTGGCGCTGGACTGGAAGACGCTCGAGTATCGTCCCCGGCAGAAGGCCGGCTTTCCTGCGCTGGAGCTGGCCCGCAATGCCGAGGGCATCGGCGAGCGCCTGCGCCTGATTCTCGGCGCTGGCGACCGCGTGGCCGGCTTCTACCAGCGCCTGCTCGACGACCTGTTTCACTACGCCGCCATGCGCCTCCCCGAAATCGCCGATTCGGTGATTGAGGTCGACCAGGCCCTGCACTACGGCTTCAACTGGGAGCTGGGCCCCTTCGCTCTGTGGGACGCCGTTGGTCTGGAGCCGGTGTTGGATCGCTGGCGCCAGCAAAAGCGCCCGCTGCCGCCGCTAGTCAAGGACATCAGCCACGCCCAGCAGCACCGTTTTTATCTCCGCCAGGACGGCAGCCGGTTCTACTACGATTTTGAGCGCGGCCGGCACAAGCTGGAGCCGGAGCGTCCCGGCGTGCTCCTCCTGGCCGACCGCAAGGCCACCGGCGCGGTCGTGCAGGAGAACGCCGGGGCCAGCCTGATTGATCTTGGCGATGGCGTCGCCTGTCTCGAGTTCCACAGCAAGCTGAACACCATCGGGACCGACATCTTGGGGATGGTGCCGGTGGCGCTGCAGCAACTCCAGGCCAACTTCGACGCTCTGGTCGTCGGCAACCAGGGGCAGCATTTCTCCGCCGGCGCCAACCTGATGCTGCTGCTGGTTACGGTGCAGGAAGGCGAGTGGGATGAGCTCGACCTCGTCATCCGCTCCTTCCAGAACGCCACCATGTCGCTCAAGTACGCGCCCCGGCCGGTGGTGGTGGCCGCGCACGGCCTGGCGCTCGGCGGCGGCTGCGAGTTCGTGCTGCACGGCGCCTGTGTGCAGGCGGCGGCCGAAAGCTACATTGGCCTTGTCGAAGCCGGCGCGGGGCTGATCCCCGCCGGCGCCGGCACAAAGGAGATGCTGCTGCGCGCCCTGGACGGGGCCCAGAACGAACTCGAGCGGCTGAGCCGAGTCCGGCAGGCCTTCGAGACCATTGCCTTGGCTAAGGCTTCCACTAGCGCCGACGAGGCCCGCCGCTTGGGCTACTTGCGCCCGAGCGACCGCATCAGCATGAACACCGACCGACTTATTGCCGATGCCAAGCAGACTGCGCTCGGCCTTGTCCCCGGCTACCGGCCGGCCACGCCGCGCACCGACATCGTCGTTCCCGGCGAGACCGCCTACGCCCAACTGAAGCTTGGCATCCACCTGATGCAGCGGGCCGGGTACGCCAGCGATTACGACGCTCACGTGGCCTCGAAGCTCGCCTACGTCATCACCGGCGGGGCCTTGAACCCCCCGCAGCCGGTCAGCGAGCAGTACATCCTCGACCTGGAGCGTGAAGCCTTTTTGAGCCTGTGCGGAGAACCCAAGACCCAGGAGCGCATCCAATATCTGTTGAAGACCGGCAAGCCGTTGCGGAACTGAGCAGAAAGGATCGGCCCAGTGGCGATCATTGTTACGAAGGGCGGCAAGGCAGCAACGAGATTGGAGATGACTGCGCCGGACAAAGAGGATTATCTGCAGAGCTATATTT
>DATEUS010000392.1:0-2167 GCA_035282985.1 Candidatus Acidiferrales bacterium | reverse complement strand
TGCACCAGCAGCGACGGCGTCACCCGGAAGGCGAAGGCCACCTGGCTGAAGGTCTGCCAGTTCATGGTGGCGGTCTGGAAGCCGTCGAAGGCCAGGTAGGCGAGCCCGCTGCCGAGCAGACCGCCCAGCAGCGCCAGCAGCAACGACTCGGTCAGCACGGAAATCACCACCGGCGAAGCGCCGAAGCCCAGCGCCCGCAGGGTGGCGATCTCCCGTGTTCGGGCGCTCACCGCCGTGTACATGGTGTTGACCGCGCCGAAGACCGCCCCGATGCCCATCAGCCCCGCCACCAGCGTCCCCAGCCCCGTTACCAGTCCGATGAGCAGCCGGGATTGCTCGGCGTAGTAGGTCGTCTCCCGCAGCACCTTGACGTTCAGGCGCGGGTCGGTGGTCAGCGCATCCTTGAAGGCGTCAAAGGCTTCCGGCGAATTGAGCTTGGCGTAAACCGACTGGAAGCTGCTGCCGCGGTGGTAGACCGACTGCACCACGCTGGCGTCGGCCCAGATCTCCGATTCCGCCACCGTGCCGCCGGCGGTGAACACGCCCACTACCTCCCACTGGTTCTGGCCCAGGCGCAGCGTCGTGCCCGGGTCGAGCCCGGCAAACTGGCCGAGCGCGCCCCGCCCCACAATCACTTCATTGCGGCCGGGCTCGAAGCGGCGGCCCTGCACGATCTCGATGTGCTGGCGAATCTGGTAGCCGGCCGGCTCGATGCCGCGCAGCGGCACGTTGGCGTCGGTGCCGGTGGTCCGCTTGGGCAGGTCCACCAGCACGAACAGCTCGGCCGAGGCCACCGGCCCGCTGGGGCCGCGACGCACCCCGGGCGCATCGGCGATGATGCGCGTCTCTTCGCGGGAGAGGATGCTGGTCATCTCGGTGTCGCTGCCGCCGCGCATCACAATGGCGACGTCGCGCGAGCCCGCCTCCGCCACCGTGGCCCGGAAACCTTCGGCGATGGAGAGCACCGCCACGAACACCGCCACCACGCCGGCCACGCCGAAGATGGCGGTGGCCGACGAGCCCCAGCGCTCCTTCAGCGTGCGCAGATTGAGCGCCGTCACCGCCGCCACTTGCGAACACCAGTTGAGCAGTCGCCACATCTCAGGTTCTCCGCAGCGCTTCCACCACGCGCAGGCGCATGGCCTGAAGCGCAGGCAGGATGCCCGTCGCCAAGCCCAGCAGCACAACAAAGCCGACCCCCAGCACGATGTCGCGCGGCGGGAAGAAAAAGATGGGCAGGGCGCCGCCGGTCGGATCGCCCCGCTGGATCAGCAGCCAGGCCAGCCCCAACCCCAGCCCGCCGCCCAGACCTGCCAGCACCAGCGACTCGGTCAATACCAGCGTCAGCACCAGACGGTTCGAGTAGCCCAGCGTCTTCAGCACCGCCAGCTCGTTGGTCCGTTCGCGGACCGACTGCATCATCGTGTTCCCCGCCACCAGCAGGATAGTGAAAAACACCGCGCTCAGAATGGCGGCGATGATGGTGCCGATGTCGCCCACCTGCTTGGCAAACGCCTGCACAAAGGCCTTCTCGGTCTCGGTCTTGGTCTCGTAGGAAGAGTTGGTGAACTGGTCGTCAATGCGCTGGGCGATTTCGGCTGCCTTGTCCGGGTCGTCGATGCGGATGATGTACCAGCCCACCATGCCCTTGGCCGCCCAGCGGGCCTCGTCGAAATAGTCGTAGTGGAAGAGAAGCTGGGTGGTGTCGGTGCCCTCCTGGGCGCCGTTGTAGATGCCGCGCAAGGTGAACTCCCAGTTGTTTGCTCCCCCGGTCTTGCGCCAGATGGTGCCCTGAATGGGAATCGTGTCGCCGATCTTCCAGCCGAATCTTTCCGCGCTTGCCCGCCCGGCCACGGCTCCGGCACGATCCTCGAGCCAGGCTTTTTTCTGGTCTTCGGGCAGGAGGAACTCGGGGTACAGGCGCAGGAACCGCTCCGGCTCGACCGGAAGCTGGGGGAAGAAGTTTTTCGGGTCCTGGTAAATGCCGCCGAACCAGGTGGCGTGGGCGACGTCCACCACCCCCGGCGTCGCCTGGATGCGCTCCTGGTAGCTCACCGGCAGCAGCATGATGAGCGACACTTTGTGGCGCAGCACCAGCCGGTCGGCCCCGGTCACGTCCACCCCCATGCGGAAGGCCATGTTGATGGCCGCCAGGTAGCCGAAAAGC
>DATEUS010000391.1:0-20342 GCA_035282985.1 Candidatus Acidiferrales bacterium | reverse complement strand
CTCACCGCCCGGGCGGAGCAAGCCACGGGGGTGATGGAGGGAATTCCGCGCGACTGGAACAACTGGGCGCCCCGCGTCGGCTTTGCCTGGGACCCGTGGGGCGACGGCAAGACCGCCATCCGCGCTGCCTACGGCATCTTCTTCGACCACCCCTTGCTGGCCATCGCCTTCAACTCCGATACGGCCGATGGATCACAATCAGTGCAGCAAACCTTTGGGCGCGACCTGCCTTGTCGGGTGGCGCCCACCAGTGTGGTCTTGAACCCGGGCTGCCTCAACGCGACCAACATCTTCCAGGGCATCCTGGACACGAGCTTCCTGGGTGCCCCCGACCCCTTCAGTTTCGCCTATCGGCCCGATCAGCAGCGCTTTGACTTTTTCGGGGTGGATTCGTTGCCGGGCAACACCGATTCCATTTTCGTCAATCAAAACTTCTGCACCTCCTCGGATGCCATCCGGCAGTGCGCGACCGGCTTTCCCCTCGCCGTATTGCCGTGGGGGTTGCCGGTGGCGCGCAGCTTCGTCTTTGCCTACGCACAGCAGTGGAACCTGTCGGTGGAACGCGAGTTCGGCCACGACTTCTCCTTCAGCGTGGGCTACCTGGGGGTAAAGGGTTCGCATCTGAGCCGGCCCCGGAACATCAATGCTCCCGATCCTGAGCTGCTGGTGGCCAACTTCAACCGGGCTCTGGCTAACGGGTTGTCCCCCGCTGGCAACAGCACTCTCGGAGTTCGAGTTCCGACGGGAGTGCCGGGGACTGCCCCGGTCGGCACCTGCGTAATCCTCGTGCCCGGAGTCTTCTGCCAGGGCCCGGCGGGGATTGTGGCCTCGTCGGCGGCGATGAATTTCTTCCGGCCCACGGGTCCTAACTTCGCTTTCACGGGGAACCTGGGCAATTTGGTCGCCGCCGCGTTTCCTCCCGCTCTTCAACCAATCATCCTGCAGCTGTACGCTGACCAGAATATTCGGGCCATTGCCTCGGGCATCCCCGGTTATTCGCCGACGGCGGATTTCTTTATCCCGTTCAGCGACATCAGCAACCAGGAGTCCTCCGGCGCCTCCATCTACCACGGCTTGACCACGAGCCTGCGCAAGCGCTACGGCAACCACTACCAATTCATGGCCAGCTACACCTGGTCACACGCCATTGACGACTCCACTGACCTGCAGACCTTGCTCAATCCTCAGGACAACCGCCGCCCCGACCTGGAGCGGAGCCATTCCACCTTCGACCTGCGCCACCGCTTCGTGTTCAACGCTGTTTTCGACAGCCCCTTCAGCCGCCACGATGACGGCTTCTGGCGCAAGTTCCTGGCCGACTTCACCATCGCGCCCATCTTCCAAGTGGCCTCCGGCCGGCCCTTCAGCGTACTCACCGGTGACGACACCAACCTCGACTTCGGGCCCTTCACCGACCGGCCTTCGGTGGCGTCGGCCGGTGACCCCAACGCGGTGTCCTCCTCCTTCCTGCCCGGCCTGGCCTTCATCCCCGCCAGCGTCTGCCCCCCCAGCACCAGCGCTGCCTCTGGCATCCAAGGCTGTCAAGGCAACCTGGGACGCAACACCTTCACCCGGCCGGAGACCTGGCAGCTCGACCTGCGCCTGGCCCGCCGCATCCACTTCGGCGAGCGCTGGAACCTGGAACTGATCGCCGATGTCTTCAACCTCTTCAACCGCTTCAACGTCGCCGATGTGAACCAGCTCTGCGACCCCGTCGGCGGCCGCTGTATTGCCGGCCAGCCCACCGCGGCGGCCGACGCCCGCACCTTCCAGTTTGGCGCCAAGCTGAACTGGTAGGCTTGCTCTCGAAGTCGCGGAAATCCCAGCCCGGCGCATGGGCGCCGGGCTTTTTCTTATTCGTTTTCGTTGGCGAGAGTGCGAGGAGCCTGTTCGACAGGCTCTAGGGTGGGAATGTCATCAGCGGCGGTGGCGCCGAGTTCTTTGAACTTTCTAACCGAGGGGAGATAGCGGGTTTCGAGCGACCCGGCGGCCCGGTTGTAGCTGTCGACCGCTTTCGCCAACGCGGAGCCCACGTTTGCAAGATGCTCGGTGAGAATGCCCATCCGTTCGTAAACCTGCGCGCCGAGCTGGCTAATATCCTGGGAGTTGCGGGCAATCGCCTCCCAGCGCCAGCCATAAGCAACCGCCCAGAGGAGCGCGATCAGAGTCGTGGGCGTGCCGAGGATGACCCGCTGGGCGATGCCGTCTTCGAGAAGCGTGCGATCAGCTTCCAGCGCGCCGCTGAAGAAGGATTCTCCTGGGAGGAAGAGGACGACAAACTCCGGGGTCTGAGGAAACTGGTTCCAGTAAGCCTTCTCGCTAAGGCGATTCATATGGCCACGGACAAGCTGGGCGTGGCGTGCCATGGCGCGCTGGCGCTCCTCCTCAGAGGTGGCCTGCATCGCGTCCTGGAAGGCATCCAGCGGTGCCTTGGCATCCACAACAACTTGCCGACCCGCGGGTAGACTGACGATCATGTCGGGCCGCAAACGGGCATCCTCGGGGCCTGCCGTGACCTGCTCCTGGAAATCGCAGTACTCCGACATGCCCGCGAGTTCAGCCACCCGTCGCAGCGTAAGCTCACCCCATCGCCCCTTTACGCTGGGTGTACGCAGATTGGCGTAAATGTCCTTGGCCTGTTCGAGCAGCTTCTGGTGCTGCGTCAGGGCCGACTGCGTTTCCTTCCAGTGGGCCTCGAGCGTGGCTTTCTCCTCGCGCAGTTGCAGCAACTCCCGGTTCAGCGCCGCTGCCTCCGTCTCCTTACTCTGGAGCCGGTCACGCAGGTCGGCCGCAGACCCGTTCAGCAAGCGCTCGCGTTCTTCCCAAGCGGCCTTTTCTTCCCGGAGTCTTTGAAGCTCCTGCGACAGAGCCGCCACCCGAGCCTCTTCCCTCTGGACTTGCCCGCGCAGATCTGCCGTTGAAGCTTCCAGAGCCCGGCAGCGCCCGTCCAATTCCCGGAGTTGGGCCGACTGTTTCTGCCGTTCTGTGTTCGTCGCCAACAACCAAGACACGGCACCAACGAGCGCCGCAATTACGAGCAGAATCCACCATGGAATCATGTTGACTTTCCTGTATCCGGCGATTCTAGCACGAGAGGGCCGATGGCCGCGCTAGCCGGCCTTGGCGGTGAGTTGGTAGATCTTGGCGTCGACGAAAAGCTGGAAGAGCACCGGGTCGAGCTGCCCCCGCTTGACTTCCATCGCCAGGATGTCCAACGCCCTTTCGATGGGCACAGCCTTCTTGTAGGGGCGATCGGAAGCGGAGAGGGCGTCGAAGATGTCGGAGATGGTCATCATCTTCGTCTGCGGCGGGATCTGGGGCCCGGTGAGCTTGTAGGGGTAGCCGGAGCCGTCGAGCTTTTCGTGGTGGGCGCGGGCGATGGAGGGGATGTCCTTGATCTCGCGGGTCCAGGGAATCTGGGCCAGGAAGTTGAAGGTGTGGATGACGTGCGACTCGATCTGCAGACGCTCCTCGGGGTCGAGGCTGCCCTTGGGGATGGAGAGGAAGCGGACCTCCTCGGGCGTCAGATAGGTGCGCTCCACGTCGCGGGCGTCGTAGTAGGTGCGCTTGGCCATCTCCAGTAGCTTCTCAAAATTGCCTTCCGGCAGCACGGTGGGCTCGTTGCACTGGAGGATGAAGTCGTAGTAGTCCTCCAGTTCCGCCATGCGCAACTGATACTCCTCGTCGAGCTGCCGCAGGGTTTCGGCGGGCTGCCCGTGCTCGATGGCCTCCAGCTTGCGTTTCATGAAATCGGCCTCGAGGGCCTTGCGGATGTAGTCGAAGCGGTGCCCCATGATGTCGATCTGCGGGGGATAGAGCTTCTTGGCCTTGACCAGCACCTCTTCCCGCACCCCGACCTTGCCGAAGTCGTGCAGCAGGGCGGCGTAGCGGATCTCCTTCATCTGCTCGCGGGTAAAGCAGAGCTCGGCGTAGGGGCCACTCCTAACCTTGTCGACGGCTTCCGCCAACCCACAGGTGTAGCGGGAGACACGGAAGGAATGGCCGGAGGTGGTGGGGTCGCGCTGCTCAATGGCGGTGACGGCTGCCTTGACGAAGCCTTCGAACAGCGTCTCGATGCTCTGATAGAGAACCGTATTCTCGTAGGCCACCGCCGCCTGCGAAGCTAGGGAACTAGCCAGCTCGCGCAGGGCCGGCTCATAGGAAATCACTTCCTCTTCCACCACCTCAGCTGAGGTTAGCGGAGTGTCGAAATTGCGCTTGCAGTTGATCAACTGCAGCACGCCCAGGATGTCCCCCTTCTGGTTCTTCATCGGGATGGTGACCATGGACTTGGTGCGGTAACCGGTCTCTTCGTCGAAGCGACGGTTGAATTGGAATGGGGAATCCGGGGGCAGCTCGTAGACATCTTCCAGGTGGAGGACCTCGCCAGTGTCAGCCACACAGCCGGCGATGCTGCGGCGGTCAATGGGCATGGTGAACTCGGTAAAGCTCACCGGCACGCTGTCGTTCTGCGTCAGCTTGAAGCGGAGGCGCTTTTCGGTTTCAGAGACTTCCTCTACCAAGTAGAGAGCGCCGGCGTCGGAGGAGGTGATTTCCCGGCTGGCGCGGAGGATGAGGTCGAGAAGTTTCTGGACGTCCTTCTCCGCCGAGAGGGCCACGCCAATGCGATTGAGCTCGGCGACTTCCCGCCGGCTGCGCTTGAGCTGGGTTTCGGCCTGGGCCAGCCGATCATCCAGCGCCAGGGTCTCGAATGCGTTGGCCAGCGTCTGTGCCAAGATGGCCGGGCTGGGCCGTGGCGGCAAGTAAGCGAAGGCACGCCGGCTACCGTCGGAAACCTTGGCGTCCGCCTTGGCCAGGTAGATGACTCGCAAGCGGGGGTTGGTCTTAGCCAGCTTGCCTAAGTCCTTGGCGTCGCGCGCCAGGTCGGCCAGCCAGACCGTCGCCCTAGAGGCTTCGCCCCCCAACGAATTACGGGGGACGGCCCGTGCGGTGAAAGGTTTGGGCAGCCGCGCCGCCACGGATTTCACGGGAGAATCGCTGAAATAGCAGACCTCGTTGCTCATTGACGCCCCACTTCCCCAGGGACACCGCAATTACGCGCAAAGTATACCCGATTTGGGTAAGGGCAGCCAATGAAAGTGGCCCGCGGACAGGTTTCCCTTGGTGGCGGTGGACGCCGGGGTTATAATGGGCGCACCTTTCCAACTCCGGTCGAGGTCAGCCGGGGCACGCGGCGTGACAGGGGAAGGCGACTTCTCTCGCGAGTCCGCAGATAGAGGGGAGACCATGGGGACCAAGCCACAACCGGCGATGGCGCAGCCCGCGGCCAGCCCGCAGCCGCCAGCCGCCAAGAAAACGCATTTTCTGCAGCGCATCCAACTCTTCAGCCTGCTGTCGTCGGCCGAGTGCGACGCCATCGTGCGCCGGCTGAAGCGGCGCGACTTCCCGCCCCAGTTCTACGTGGTGCGCGAAAACCAGCCGGGCGACTCCATGTACTTCATCACCGCCGGCAAGTGCGAGGTGCGCAAGAAGGACCCCAACACCGGCATCGAGTTTCTCCTCACCGAACTCGGCCCCGGGGCCTGTTTCGGGGAGATGGCTATGCTGACCGGCAAGCCCCGCACCGCCTCGGTGGTCTCGACCGAGCCCACCACCGTGGGCGTGCTGGACCGCAACAACTTCCAGGCTCTGGTGGTGCAGCACCCCAAGATCGGCGTCTCGCTGATGCGCATTCTGGCCGAGCGGCTGGAGCGAGCCAGCGAGAACGTGGGCATTGAATTCGTCAGTCTGCAGAAGCTGCAATTCGACGCCCGCGTGCTGGGGCTGCTGCCGGAGCAAACCATCCTCCAGCACAAGGTGTTGCCGATTGCTTTTGCCAACAACCGGCTGACGCTGGCCATGGTCAACCCCAACAACATTCTGGGGCTGGACGACGTGCGCCGCGTCGTCAAAGGGGTGATGATTGAGCCGATGGCTTGCACCGAGGAGGAATTTCAGCGCTTCCTCAGCGGTCCCTACAAAGACTTGATGAAGAAAGAAGGGGCGCAGGTGGGCAAGGAAGTAGGCCGCCCTGCCACCGCCGGCGCAACTGGGGCCGGGGTCGCGGCTACCACCGAGGCTATGCTGGAATCCTTCCACAGCGATGCCTTGAAAGAAATAGACATGGAAGAGGTCACAGATGACATGCTCATGGCAACAGCCACGGAACTGCGCCACTCCGCTGAGGACGCCCCGGTGGTGCGCCTAGCGAACGCCATCCTGGCGCTGGCGGTGAAACGTGGCGCCAGCGACATTCACGTCGAGCCGCAGGAGAAAGAGCTGGTGGTGCGCTTCCGGATCGACGGCCTCTTGCAGGTGATCCAGCAACTGCCCAAGAAGGCCCAGATGGGGCTGATCTCGCGGCTGAAGATCCTCTCCCGCCTCGACATCGCCGAAAAACGCCTGCCCCAGGACGGCCGCATCAGCGTGCGGATGGAGAACAAGTCCATTGACTTTCGCGTCTCCACCATCCCCTCCAAGTGGGGAGAGAAGGTCTGCCTGCGTATCCTGGACAAATCGAACACCCAACTGGGCCTCGACAAGCTGATCACGGACCCCTCGACGCTGCAGGCCGTGCGCGAAATGGTGAGCCAGCCCTACGGCATCATGTATGTCACCGGCCCCACCGGCTCGGGCAAGACCACCACCCTCTATTCCGCCCTGGCGGAGCTGAACGACCCCGACATCAACATTTCCACGGCCGAAGACCCGATTGAATACGACCTGGCCGGAATCAACCAGGTGCAGGTGAAGAAGGAAATCGGACTCGACTTCGCCCGCGTGCTGCGCGCCTTCCTGCGGCAGGACCCCGACGTCATCCTGGTGGGCGAGACCCGCGACCTGGAGACGGCCAAGATTGCGGTTGAAGCCGCGCTCACCGGCCACATGGTCTTCACTACTCTGCACACCAACGACGCCGCCGGCACCTTTATCCGCCTCGACGAAATGGGCGTGGAGCCGTTCCTGGTAGCCAACTCCACCATCGGCATCATTGCCCAGCGGCTGGCTCGACGCCTCTGCTCCCGGTGCAAGGAGCCCTACCCGGTGGAGGCCGAAACCCTGAAGTACCTGGGCGCGCCCCCCACCGAAGAAAAGCTCACCTTCTACAAACCCAAGGGCTGCGATGCCTGCAGCGGTTCGGGCTACAAAGGCCGGGTGGGCATCTACGAAGTGCTGCGCATGAACCAGTCCCTGCGCCCGCTGGTCATCCGGCGCGCCCCCAGCGATGAAATCCGCGACGCCGCCCGGCAGCAGGGTATGCTGAGCCTGAAGGACTATGGCTTGATGCTGCTGCGCGAAGGGCTGACCTCGGTGGACGAGGTCGTGCAGTGCGTGGTGATGGAGGAGTAGCCACCGCGCCGCGGAGCCCCGCTGTGGGTCGGCTCGAAAAAATGCGCGCTGCCTGGCGCGCTCACAAGCACAGCTTCCTCATCAGCTTCCTTCTGACCCTGGCAGGCCTGGGCCTCTACTACCACACGTACATCGCGGAGAAGCGCACGCCGCTGGCCCAGTTCATCGACAGCCTGGAGGTCAGGACCTACGACACCCGCTTCCGGGTGCGCGGCCGCACCCCGCCCCGGCCGGAGATCGTCATCGTAGCCATTGACCAGGCCACGCTTGAGCGCCTGGGAAGCTGGCCCTTTTCTCGGCTTGAGTATGCTCGCCTGCTCGACAACCTCACTGCCGACGGCGCCCGCGTGATTGGGCTCGACATCAACTTCCCCAAGCCCGACACCAAGTCGGGCCTGCAAGCCGTGCAGCAGGCCCGGGAAGAGTACCTGGCGCGCACGCCGGTGGGCCGACGCGACCCCGCCTATCTGGCCACGCTGGCGGAGATGGAGCAGCAAGCCGATGCCGACGCCCGCTTCGCTGAAGCCATCCGCCGGGCAGGCAACGTGGTGCTGGGCTACTTCTTCTTCCCCAGCAAAGCGGAGGTCCGCTTCATCGATCGAGCCGCCCAGCAGAAGGCCGACGGGCTGCTGGCCTTCAGCTCCTATTCCACGCGTGGTGTCAGCGATGCGCAGGGCAACCCTCCGCCCCCTCTGAAGGACATCTTCCACGGTGAGGAGGATTATCTGGCAGAGACCAACCTGCCCCTCTTCACCGAAGCCGCCGACTTCAGCGTGGGCTATTTCAACTTCGTCGCCGACGCCGATGGTGTCTTCCGGCGCAGCCCGCTGACGGTCGCCTACCGGAGCGCCTGGCAGGAGGGTGGTGAAGGAGAACTCAACTTCTATCCTGCGCTCGACATCCAAGTGCTGCGTCGCTTCCTGAATATCCCCGAGCACGAAACCGTTCTGCTCTACAACAAGGCCGGGGTGGAAGCGGTGCAACTGGGCGACCGCCGAATTCCCACCGACCCCGAAGGGCGGCTGCTGATTCACTACCAGGGCGGTCCATTCACCTATCCCCACATCTCCCTGTCCGACGTGGTGGAGGAACGCTTCCGGCCCGGCACCTTTCGCGACAAGATTGTGCTGGTCGGCCCCACTGCCCTGGCCATCGGCGACTTCGGCCCCACCCCTTTTGCGGAGAGCTTTCACGCCGGCGTGGAAATCCACGCCAACGTGCTCGACACCATTCTCAGCCAACGCTTCATCCATCGTGGCGACCGGGAGAAGATGATTGATCTGGGCCTCATCCTGATCTTCGGCCTGGGTGTGGGCGCGTTGCTGGCCACGCTGCGACCTTCCTGGACCACGCCGGTAACGGTGGCGCTGGTGGCGACCTTCCTCGGCCTCACCTACGTGGCGCTGGCCCAGTTCCAACTGTGGCTGAACCTGGTCGTCCCCGGGACTGTCTTGGTCACCAACTTCGCCGGCGTCACCGCCTTCCGCGTCCTGCTAGAAGAGCGAGAAAAGCGCAAGGTGCGCGCCGCCTTCCAGCAATACGTCCCTCCGGGGGTCATCCGCGAGCTGATGAAGAACCCCGAGCGGTTGACCCTGGGCGGTGAAGAGCGCGAGCTGACCATCATGTTCAGCGACATCCGCGGCTTCACCACCCTGTCCGAACGGCTGACGCCGCTGGAGCTGACCAGCTTCCTCAACGCCTACACCGACGAGATGACCGACATCATCTTCCGTCACTGGGGCACGTTGGACAAGTTCGAGGGCGACGCCATCATGGCTTTCTGGGGCGCGCCCTACGAGCAGGATGACCACGTGCTGCGCGCCTGCGCCGCCGCCCTGGAGATGAGCCGGCGGATGGACGCGCTGCGCCAGCAGTGGCGCGAAGAGGGCAAGCCCGACATCAACATCGGATTGGGGTTGAACACGGGCCGAGTGGTGGTGGGGAATATGGGCTCGCGCAAGCGCTTCAACTACACGGTGCTGGGCGACCCGGTGAACCTGGCCTCGCGGCTCGAAGGCGTGAACAAGGAGTATGCCACGCGGATTCTGGTCAGCGAGTTCACCTACCAACAGGCCGCCGACCCCCTCAGCATTCTGGAGCGGCGCCTGTGCCGCCAGTTCAGCCTCTCCCCGGAGGCGCTCGCCAATCCGGACGACTCCGCCGCGGCTAAGCGCGCCCGGCAGCTGGCGCTCTATGTCGGCCACACGCAACGGCTGGCTTCGGACGCAGCGCTGGCGGAGCGCTACGGCGGCAACACTGAAGCGCCGGTGGAGCAGACCGTCGCGCAGGTGGAGCAGCAGTTGGCCCGCAGCAAGCGATTGAGTCGGTTGGTTGCCGAGGCGCGCCGCTCCCTAAGCCCCCTGCTCTTCCGGCAGCTCGATTGGATTCGGGTCAAGGGCCGCAGCGAACCGGTCGCCCTCTATGAGTTGCTCGGCGAGGCCGAGGAGGCCAGCCGCTACGCCGAGTTGCTCGAACTCTTTGACACCGGGCTGCGCGCCTATCGCGGCCAGCAGTGGGAAGCGGCCGTCGAGATCTTTGAATCAATCCTGCAACACTACCCCGACGACGGCCCGGCGCGGCTGTTGGCTGCCCGCTGCCGGCAGTACGAGCAGCAACCACCCCCCGCCGACTGGGACGGCGTCTTCGTGATGAAAACCAAGTGAGGCTGCTGGGAGTCGAGGGTGGAAGCCCGGAGCCAGAATCTGAGGCAGGATACGAACTTCGGCGAAAGGTGGGTCAGTCGTCCCCGGTGGGCACGTGTTCGTGGTACCATTTGGGCAGAGTATTTCGAGCGGCAAGTGGTCGGAGACCTTCAATGAGAATTTTCCAGCAGGCTCTTGCCCTGGTGCTCGTGTGTGCTCTGCTGATCTATGGGCAGGGCAATACCTTTGACAAGATCAGGTACAACGGCGGAACGGTTGCGACCACAGTAAGCCCGAAGGATTGGGACAACCGCCTGACAGTCACAGCCGACCTGATCAGGCTTGAGCTCAAGGACGGGCAGGCAATTGAAATCGATCCTGAGGCTGTCAGCGGGCTGAGCTACGGGCAAGAGGCGCACCGGCGCGTGGGCACTATGGTCGCCCTCGGTATCCTGGTCGCTCCCCTGGCGCTCTTCGGGCTGTTTCACAAGACGCGGCTGCATTTCGTCGGGATCGAATACACGACAGCGGAAGGAAAGCCAGCCGGACTCCTGATGCAGGCTCACAAGAACAACTACCGCGCCGCGCTGATGGCGCTGCGGGGCGCCACCGGGGCGCCGATAGCAGTGGCAGAAGAGGACCGCAAGTATGTCCCCACCGGCGTTGAGGCCGTGGTGGTCAAGTCCGAGGAAGAACAGGCCGAGGAAATCAAGAAGGCAGCCAAGCAGGAAGAGGCTCAGACGGGTGTGGTGGCGGTCAACTCGACCCCTGACGCGGCGGAAATCTGGGTGGACGGAGCCTTTGTGGGAAACACCCCCGCGAAGCTCACGCTCCCGGCCGGCAAGCACAACATCCGGGTCTCGCTACAGGGCCACGCCGATTGGGTGCGGGATGTGCAGGTGCTTCCGAACTCCGACGTCACGCTCAACGCCGCCCTCGTCCAGCCCTAGTACCGTTCCAACTTGTTTCGCTTAAGGGAAATTGGCCGCAAAGCTGAAATGAACTTATTGTTGAGTCTCGATATCTAGACCCAAACAGTTGAAACGGCACTAGCCGACAACTCTCAGCCGTAGCGGACTTCTCCAGCGAATAGGCAAGTCAGCGGAAACGCTCCGCTCACGCGGTCGGGCGCAGACGCTGCAGGCGTCGGCCGGCTTCGTCGAGGGCGGCATCGCGCTTGCAGAAGGCGAAGCGCACCTGCTGGCGCCGTCGCGCGGGTGGTTGTCGCCTCCGTTGATTGGCGTCTGGCCGGTGCCTAGTCGTCCCCGGCAGGCCGTTCCGCCGGGTGCAGCCAGCCCTGGATGCGGGCGGCCAGCACCGCGCGGATGTCGAGCGTCAGGCTGAACAGGGCCGGCACCAAAAAGAGCGTGAAGATGGTAGAGAAAACCAATCCGCCCACCACCACACTGCCCAAGCCGCGGTAGAGTTCCGACCCCGCCCCGGGAAAGAGCACCAGCGGTAGCATGCCAAACACCGTGGTGCCCACGGTCATGAAGATGGGGCGAATGCGATTCGACACCGATTCGCGAATGGCGTCACGGGGGGAGAGGCCTTCCTCGCGCATGTGGTTGAGCGACTGGTGGACGATGAGGATGGCGTTATTCACCACCGTACCGACCAAGATGATGAACCCCAACATGGTGAGCACATCCAGGGCCTGATAGGTCAGAAAGGCATTGACCGCCGCCAGGCCCAAGAAGCCGCCCACCGCCCCTAAGGGCACGCTGAACATAATCACAAAGGGGTAGAGAAAGCTCTCGAACAGCGCTGCCATCAGCAGGTAAGTGATCACCAGCACCAGCAAGAAATTCCAGCGCAAGGCCCGCCCTGCCTCGGACAGCTTGTCGGCCGTGCCGCTCAAAGAGACCTGGTAGAGGCCGCCCAGCTTGCCCTGCTGGCGCAGGGGCCCGACGATGTCCGACTCCACCAAGTCCATCGCCCGCTCCAGCGGCATCTGCTCGCTGGGCGTCACTTGAATGGTGATGGTGCGCTGCCGCTCACGGTGATTGATGGTCTGGGGACCATTGACCACCGAAATCTCGGCCACAGCGCCCAGGGTCACCAGACGCCCGTCCGGGGCCGCGATGGGCATCTGCTCCAGCAGGTGAGTGCGGTGGGCAAAACTCTCCTCCGCCTTCACCTTCAAGTCGATCTCCTTGCCCTGGAACTGGTAATCGGATGCCTTGGCGCCGTCCACCAGAGCGCTGACGGTGAAGCCCAGGTCGCGGTTGGCAATGCCCAGTTCGGCGGCGCGGCGCCGGTGGGTGAGCACCTGTACCTCGGGGTTCCCCAAGTCGAGGCTGGGGATGGGCCGCGCCTGGGAGCCCGGGAGCACCTGAATCACCTGGCCGAAGACCTCCCCGCCTAACTCGATCAGGCGCTCCAGTTCCGGGCCGGTGATTTCGATGTCGATGTTGCGCCCCTCGCCGCGCCCACGCTGGAAGATGCTGGCCTGACTGACAACTGTAATGGCTCCGGGAATCTTCTCGCTGGCGCGTTGGAATTCGGGGATCAGCTCCCGCACCCGCATGGGATCGTTGGCTCGGGCGCCCATGAAGGCAAACTCGTTCAGGGCCACAAAGAAGAAGGTCCGCATGCCGCCACCAGGCAAGGCCCGACTCTCGGGAGCTTCGGGAGGCGCCTCCCACAGAGGTCGCAGGTTGTCGTCGAAGGCAGTGTGGAAGGAGGCCACTTCTTCCAGGTTCAAGCCGGGCGGCGGCAGCATGATACCGAAGATGAAATTGTTGTTGCCCACCGGCAGGTACTCGGTCTTGGGCATCAACAGGTAGCTGAAACCGAGAGAGGCAACGGTGAGAACCACCACCACTGCCAGCCGCCGCCCGGTGGAACCTGTGATCCAGTAAACGGTGTCGGTAACCCAACGAATGAAGCGACGACTCAGGAAGGCTCCACCCCAGAGGTTGTGGAAGCCACGGCGCCCGGGATCGTACTCGGCCGCGTGCAGGATCTTGGCCGAGAGGCTCGGAATCACGGTGATGGAAACCAGCAAGCTGAGCAGCACGGAACAACTGATGGCGAGGGCGATGTCGCCGAAGAGCTGCCCGACTTCCTGCGCGATGAACACCACCGGGATGAAGACCGCCACGGTGGTCAAGGTGCTGGCCAGGACCGCTCCCCAGACCTCGACCGCGCCGTCGTGGGCGGCGGTGAAGCGCGGCTTGCCCATCTGCCGGTGACGGTAGATGTTCTCCAGCACCACGATAGAGTTATCCACCACCATGCCGGCGGCAAAGGCCATGCCAGCCAGACTGATGACGTTGAGGGTGCGGCCAAAGACGTACATCATCAGGAAAGCCCCGACGATGCTGATAGGGATAGCCACTGAGATAACCAGCGTGCTGCTGACGCTGCGGAGGAACAGCAGGAGGACGATGATGGCCAGCGAACCGCCCACGAAGAGGTTGTCCCGTACCAGGTCAATCGCGCTGCGGATGTAGTCCGTCTCGTCATAGACCTGGACGAGCTGCAAGCCACGGGCTTGGAGCCGTTCGCGGTTCAGGCGCTGCACCGTCCCCTTCAGTTCGGTCATCACCTCCAGCACGTTCGAGCCGGGCTCTTTGACGGCGTTCATCGCCAGAACCTGCTGGCCCTTCTGGAACACCTGGGCGCGGGCTTTGCGGAAGCCGAGCTGGGCGCGGGCCACGTCCTTCAGGTAGATAGGCACGCCGTTGCGGACGGCAATGACGATGTTCTCGATGTCCTCCGGGGAGCTGTACTCGCCCACGGTGCGCACGATGTAGCGGCGCTTGCCCTCGTCGAAGTCGCCGCCGCTGTAGTTGCGGTTCTCCCGCTCCAGCGCCGCCCCCAGTTGATTCAGGGTCACCTGACGCGCGGCGAGCTTGGCCGGGTCGACGATGACGTGCATTTCATGCTCGCGCCCGCCGTAGATGTTGGAGGCAGCCACGCCGGGGATGCGCTCGAACTCGGGCTTGAGGAAATCGTCGGCAAAGTCAAACAGGGTGGAGATGTCGCCGGTGAAGCTGTTCTCGCCGGCAGGCTGGAGCACAAACCAGGCGATGGCGTTGGCGTTGACGTCCACGCTGCGGATGACGGGTTTGTCGGCATCCTCGGGGTAGGAGGGAACCTGCTCGAGGCGGTTGGAGACCTTCAGCAGGGCGCTGTCAAGGTCGGCGCCCACCTGGAAGGTGAGGGTGATCTCTCCGCGGCTGTCGGAGCTGGAGCTCTCCATCTTGGTCAGGCCTTCGAGCGACTTGAGCTGCTCCTCCTGCTCGTCGACGATCTCCCGCTCGATCTCGTGGGGGCTGGCACCGGGCCAGTAGGTGGAAACAGTGATTTCCGGCTCCTCAACGTTGGGGGTGAGCTGCACCGGCAGCCGGAAGAGTCCGATAAAGCCGAACAAAACCAGCAGCAGGACCCCGACGGCGGTGGTGACAGGGAACTTGATGGCGTCGTGGATGATCTTCACGGCAACTCGTACTCCAGCGGCTCACCCTGAACCACCTGGCCGGGGCGCAGCCGCTCGTTGCCGCGGGTGATCACCCGCTGGCCGGCCCGCAGGGCGCCTTGCACCTCAATCCACACGCCTACGCCCTGTCCGGTCTGCACCGGAACCATGCTGACGGTGTTGTCGCCGTTTATCAGGTAGACGAACTCCTGGGGCCCCTGGCGGATGACGGCGTCCTTGGGCACGACGGTAGCGCGGTAGGACTCGCTCGCCGGGAATGACACCTGGGCCAGCATCCCTGCCCCGATGCGCCCCTGGGCGTTGGGAATGCGAACCTTGAGGGGGAAAGTGCGGGCCTGCGGATCGGCGCTGGGCACAATGGCGCTGATGCGGCCGTTTACCTCCAAGCCGGGCAGCGACTCAAAGGTCACGTGGGCGCGGGCGCCCGGGTTCAGGCTGCGGAAGTAACTCTCCGGCACTTCGACCCGGACTTCCAGCTCCGCCAAGGAGAGAATCTGAACCACAGGGTCACCCTTGCCCAGCCATTGCCCCACTTCGGTTCGCTCCTGGGTGACCACGCCGGCGAAGGGGGCGCGAATGGTGCAGCGGTCAATGTCGTCGTTGATGCGAGCGAGCTCCGCCGTCAGCGAATCGACCCGACCCTGCCAGGCGTTGAACTCGTAGAACGCATCGTCGTACTGCTGGCGGGAGATGACCTTGGCTTCGAAGAGCTCGCTGGCGCGCCCCCGGTTGCGCTCGGCCAGCTTCAAGCGGGCTTGGGCTTCCTGGAGCTGGGCCTGGACGGAGTCCCGACGCAACTCCAGGTTGGTGGTGCGCAGGCGGGCCAGCGGCTGTCCCTTGCCTACCGTGTCTCCCTCTCGCGCCAGATACTCCTCCACCAGCCCCTCGATCTCGGTGGCCACTAGGCTGACGGTGCGCGACTCTACCGTACCCGGCAACTGGATGGAACGTCGCACGGCATGCTCGCGGGCTTCGGTGTAGCGCACCGGGCTCGGTCGGCCACCGGGCCCCTGGGCTTGCGCGGCGTAAGGAAACAGAAGCAGCAACGCCGCCAGGAGCGGCAGGGGCGTCCGGGAGTTAGCTCTTCTGAAGGGGTTCACGTTCCCTGCTTATTAGACGAAGCTCCGGAACAACCAGTATACACCACTCCAATATGATGCCGGCAGGGCGGCCGAGTCGCCGGCCAAAATGGTCTACGTGTACCAGCCGTAATAAGACTCACGGGGAGAACGACGCCGCCAACCGCTGTGCAGCAGGGTGAATTGACAGAGTCATAAGGTGGCTGCTAGCATCGCTTGTTTGGCTTCGAGGCGAGGAAGGCGACTGTGGCGCGCATCCAACGGCAGGAACTGAAGCACGACGAGTTTATCGACACCCTCGACGCCACCCTGATCTACGTCGAGGAGCACACCCGCACCCTCCTGATCATAGCCCTGGCGGTGGTGCTGGGCGGGGGCTCGCTGGGCGTCCTCTACTGGTACAGCCAACAGCAGGAGCGCAAAGCCAGCGTGGCGCTGGCCAAAGGGCTGATCACCTTTCAAGCTCCCGTGCAAGAGGGTCTGCCGCCGCTGCCCGGGTCGAGCGTGCAGCAGACTTTCGCCAGCCAAGAAGATAAGTTCCGCGCGGCGGAAAAGGAGTTCGCGGCCGTTCACAGCGACTTTCCCCGCACCCGCTCCGGGCGCCTGGCCAGGCACTACCAGGCTCTATGCCAATTCGAGGTGGGGGAGACCGATGCCGCCGTGGCCACGCTGGAGGAACTCGCCCGTGCCCGCGACACCAACGAGGCGGCGCTGGCCAAGCTGCACCTGGCCGGCTTCTACCAGAGACTCAACCGCCGGGCCGATGCGGCCAAGCTCTACAGGGAGCTGGCCGACCATCCCACCGACACCGTGCCGCGCGCAATGGCGCTGCTGGAGCTGGCCACCCTGGAAGCGACCGAGAACCCCGAGGAAGCCCGCCGACTCTACACCGAAATCAAGAATGAATTTCCCGATACTCCGATCGCTGCTGAGGTCACGCAGCGGCTGGAACTCCTACCCGCCTCCCCACCGGCACAGCCCTAGCCTGGTGTTACTTCACCTGCCCGCGTAGTAGGATAGTTTCGACGAAGCTCTCCCATGGTCTTAGCACCTTTTGCAATGCCGGTGACGGAAACAGCGGGGCGGCGCTACCCCGAACCCTCTCATCCCTATCGCAATCCCTACCAGCGCGACCGCGACCGCATCATCCACGCCCGCGCCTTCCGGCGCCTCGAAGCCAAGACGCAGGTCTTCACCCGGCGTTACTCCGACCACTTCCGCAACCGCCTGACCCATACCCTCGAGGTCGCGCAGATCACGCGTACGGTCGCGGGCGTGCTCGGCCTGAACACCGACTTGGCGGAAGCCCTAGCACTGGTACACGACATCGGCCATCCGCCCTTCGGCCACGCCGGGGAAGAGAAGCTCGACGAGCTGATGCGGGCGCATGGAGACAGCTTCAACCACAACCTGCACGCGTTGCGGATTGTCGAGCACTTCGAGCAGCGCTACGCTGCCTTTCCCGGGCTCAACCTGACCTTCGAGGTGCGGGAAGGCATCGTCAAGCACTCGCGCGATTACAGACCGGCGCCTGCCCGCCGCGAATCCGTGGCAGGCGGGGCCTCCCCCGAGCTGGGCGAGTACTGCCTGGAGGAGCGCCCGCCGCTCGAGGCTCAGCTCATTGACCGTGCTGACGAGGTCGCTTACAACACCGCCGACCTCGACGACGGCACCGAGGCCAGACTCTTCGACCACGACACCCTCTGCGCCGAGGTACCGCTGTTCGGCGCCCTCTCCGAGGAGGTCGAGCGCCTCTACCCCAAAGCCCCCGCCAAGCTCAAGTTCAATGAAACCCTCAAGCGCATCATCGACCACCTGACCACCGACTTGATTGAGAATACGCGCCGGAACTTGGAAGAGAATCGGATTGACTCGGTCGAAGCCGTGCGGCGGCACCCGCGGCGCCTGGTGGAGTTCAGCCCCGAGGCCGCCCAGCAGAACCAGGAGCTCAAGGAGTTCCTCTGGCGGCGGCTCTACAACCACCCGCAGATCACGGAGGAGCGCCAGCGCGCGGTTGCGGCCACGGAAGAGCTGTTCCGCTTCTACCTCGCCCAGCCGCAGCGCCTGCCCCGTCAGTACGTCCAGCAAACCGAGACGCTTCCGCTGCACCGGGTGGTCTGCGACTACATCGCCGGCATGACCGACACCTACTTGTTCCGCGTCCACGGCCAGGCCTTGGGAGCCGCAGCTCCCGATTCCCCCGCCTGAGCTTGCCCGGCCTTTTGCTTTCGGGTGCCGGTGTCGTATGATGGGTGGGTAGGCAAGGGCTGGTTGACTTGCCGGTCGCCCCCCGTATAATGGATGGTTCTCTCGCGCTCGACTGATGTTCATTGGCGTCAAGGAACTCGAGCAGCACCCGCTCAGGTTCCGCGAAGAGTTCGCTCCCGGCACCATTGACTTTCGCACCCGGGATTTCCGCCAGACAGCGCCTCTTTCCGTGGAGTTGGAGGCGGAGCTGGAGGGGCGCGAGATTCATCTGGTGGGGCGGTGGGCGACGCGGCTGGAGTTGAGCTGCGCGCGCTGCCTGGAGCCGGTGACGCAGGAGTTGGCTTCCAGCTTCGACCTGCGCTATCGCCCGGTGAGCCGCATCGGCGCTGGGGAGGACGAAGTCGAGCTGGCGCCCGAGGACATAGAGGTCGGCTTCTACACCGGCGACGGCCTTTTCCTGGCCGACGTGGTGGCCGAGCAGGTGAATCTGGCGCTGCCGATGAAGGTGCTCTGCGGCGAGGAGTGCCACGGGCTCTGTCCCCATTGCGGCGCGAACTTGAACCGCGAGCGCTGCCGCTGCGGCCCGCGCCCGGTGGATCCGCGCCTGGCTCCGCTGGCCCGGTGGCGCAGCTCGGCCGGGAGCGCGGGGAGCGAGAAGAAAAAATTGCCCTCCTAGTTTTCAGGAGGGCGAAGGAAGAGGTTTTATGCCAAACCCCAAACGACGTCATTCCCGGCAGCGCCGGAGGAAGCGCCGCACCCACGACGTCCTGACCGCGCGCCAAGTGGGTGAGTGTCCCAACTGCCACGAGCCCCGGCTTCCGCACCGTGCCTGCCCGCATTGCGGCTATTATCGGGGTCGCGCCGTCGTGGCCGTCGAAAGCGAATAACCGCGACGAGGGGCCAAACCCTCGATGACCACCATTGCCGTTGACGCCATGGGGGGCGACCACGCTCCCAAGGCGGTAATTCAGGGAGCGCTGCTGGCCAGCCGCGAATTCGGCGTCCGCGTGCAACTAGTTGGTCCGCCCGACCTTATCGAGCGCGAACTGGGCCGGGGCAACTCGGCTGCGCAGCCGCTGGAGATCGTGCCCGCGGGCGAGGTCATCGGCATGGACGAAAGCCCGGTCAAGGCCTTGCGGCGCAAGCCCGACTCCTCCATTCGCGTGGCCACCGCCCTGGTGCGCGAGGGCCGCGCCCAGGGCGTGGTCTCCGCCGGCAACACCGGCGCCGCCATGGCGGCGGCCAAGATGGAGCTGGGAGCGTTGCCGGGCGTGACGCGGCCGGCGCTGGCCTCGGTCTTCCCCACCAAGCGCGGCACCACCGCCGTGATGGTGGACGTCGGCGCCAACGTTGACTGCTCGCCGGAACAGTTGCAGCAGTTCGCCATCATGGGGGAGGTGTACTACCGGGTGATGTTCGGGGTGGCCCGGCCGCGGGTGGGGCTGCTCTCCATCGGCGAAGAGGCCAGTAAGGGCAACGAGGTGGTGCGGGAAACCCACCGGCGGTTGCGGGAGTCGTCGACCCTCAGTTTCGATTTTGTCGGTAATGTCGAGGGCCGCGACGTCTACGGCGGCGAGGTGCACGTTATTGTCTGCGACGGCTTCATCGGCAACATAGCCCTGAAAATCAGCGAGGGCACCGCCGAGGCAGTGGTGGCCATGCTCATGCAGGCGCTCTCCAGCACCCTCACCGCCAAGTTGGGCTACGCCTTCTCCCGCCAGGCCTATGAGGAGTTCCGCAAGCGGGTGGATTATTCCGAGTACGGTGGGGCGCCGCTGCTGGGGGTCAAGGGCGTGTGCATCATCTGCCACGGGCGGTCGAACGCCAACGCCATCAAGAACGCCATCCGCGTGGCGGCAGACTTCGCCGAGCGCGGCATCAACGAAAAAATCGAGCGCGAGCTGGCTCTCCTGACCGCCAAGTAGGCGGTCGCGGGGGCTTCCGCGCGCGGGAACGATGGGAAAACTGGCTTTCATCTTTCCGGGACAGGGCTCGCAGCACGCCGGCATGGGCAAGGCGCTGGCCGAAGCCTTCCCGGCGGCGCGCGCCGTCTTCGAAGAGGCCGACCGGGCGCTGGGCTTTCCGCTCTCCCGGCTCTGCTTCGAGGGCCCGGAAGAAGAACTGAAGCTAACCGCGAACACCCAGCCGGCGATTCTCACTTGTTCGGTGGCGGCGCAGCGCGTGCTGGAGGAGAAGGCGGTGCGGCCTGACTATGTCGCCGGGCACAGCCTGGGCGAGTACTCGGCTCTGGTGGCAGGGGGCTGCCTGCGGCTGGAAGAGGCTGTCATCGCCGTACGCCACCGCGGCGAGTACATGCAGGAGGCGGTGCCCTCCGGCGAAGGCGCCATGGCCGCCATCCTGGGTCTGCCCGCCAACAAGGTGGAAGAAATCTGCCGGGAGGCGGCGCAGGGCCAGGTGGTTTCGCCCGCCAATCTGAATTCGCCGGGACAGACCGTAATTTCCGGCCACACGGCCGCGGTCGAGCGCGCTATGGAGGCGGCCAAGGCTGCCGGCGCCAAGCGCGCTCTGCGCCTGCCGGTGAGCGCCCCCTTCCACTGCCGGTTGCTGGAGCCGGCCGCCGCCAGGCTGGCAGTCCATTTCGAGAGCGTGCAGTTC
>DATEUS010000390.1:0-5783 GCA_035282985.1 Candidatus Acidiferrales bacterium | reverse complement strand
CCTGCTCGGCCAGCCAGACGTACTGCGAGCCGCCGCCTGCCCAGCGCCGTGCCCACATCGCCAGCACATCGGCGGCGATGATGGCGTTGGCGTTGGTGCGGGTCACGACCTGGGTGGCCGGGTGGCCCATGATGCCCTTGTTGCCGGCGCCAGCGGGCGCACCGTTGTAGATGTCGTCTTCCATCATGAAGACCAACTCGGTGGGCACGTTGTTGTTCAGCCAGCTTTCGAGCGCCACGGTGTCTTCCAGCTGCTCGTCGGTGGCGTAGCACAGCGCGGCATACTTCTTCAGCTTCAGCTCGAGCTGGTCGAACTTCGGCCGGGAGGCCGTCAGGGTGCCGCCTTCTTTCACGCGGTAGCCCTGCACGCCGCCCATGCGCGAGCCATTGGCCCGGCTGGTCTCGTCGACACGATTCCAGGTCATGCCGTTGCTGTTGGGGCCGATGGTCTCCATGTCGACGCGCTGGAGGATCTGGCCGACCTCGTACATGCGCTGCTCGATGGTGTTGTTCGCTTGCGAACGCACCAGGAAGCCGCCGGCGTCCGGCTGCGACTCGTTGAGGCCGAGGCCGGCCTTGCGCGAGAGCAGGCGAACGTCCATGTTCGCCGGGTTGAGGGCGGCGTGCTTGACCGCCATGAAGAACTGGCCGTCGGACTCGAAGTCCTTATCGGCCTCGTCTTCAACCACCTCGACGTTGTTGCCCGGGTTGCCCTTGGCGGGTGCAGATGCGGCGAAGGCCTTCACGGCCGTTTCGGCCGCTTCCTTGGCCATTGCCTTGGCGGTCTCCACGGAGACCAGGGTGACCTCGGGCGGGTCATTCTCGAACTCGGTGCCGCGCAGGGCGAGCGCCTTCTGTTCGGAGGTGAGCTCTTCGACCTTCAGACCCATCGTCTTGGCGAAGTTCTCGAGGATCTCTTTCTTGTTCATGGGATTGCTCCTCTTCGGTTGGGTGGCGGAGGGTCCGCCTGTTCGGGGTTGCACCGCACGCCCTTTGGCCTTGACTGCCGGCGCCGCAGCGCCCTCTGGCTGTCCTTCGGCGGCGGGGGCCGCGTGAGCAAGTGATTTGAGCGCCGTGACCACGTTGGCAGTCATCATGCGCGGTTCAGCCGGCATCACCGTGAGAGTGTCACGGCGCAGCGGCCACTTCGTGATTTCCCCCGTCTCCAGGGCCACGGTCTTGCCCGGGATGGCTTCGCTGGAGGTGCCGATCAGGCCGGCCTCGATAAGGCTCTCCAGCGCCTGGATGTACTTGTTGCGGCGGTTGAGCACGCGCTCCACCCACAGCCCGACCTCGTCGAGCACCGCTGACTTCCAATCCACGACCCCCAGTACCTCGTCGGCGTCCGGGCCGGTCTTGTCCAGCGCCTTGCCGATGCCGTGCTCCCAGTCCACGTAGAGCACACCGGCGGCGGTGTACGAACTGGAGAAGTCGGTGTTTTTGGTGAAGAACTCACCCAGGCTGCCGTCCGGGTTGGGACCCGAGCGCAGGAATTCGAGATCACGCTGGTCGTCGTCGCCCCACAGCGCCAGGTAGTTGCCGACGCGCAGGGAGTCGTCGTTGGCGCCCAGGCTCTTGAGCGGATTGCGGCCGGCTTCCAATACCTGCAGTTGAATGGACTTGGCCACCCACTCGGTCTGGCGCTCGACCTCTTCCCACTCCACCGGCGGGGCGAAGACGATGTTGCCGCCCTCGTTGCGGCTGTAGGTCACCCGGAAGTACTTGCCGCCCTTTTCGATGACCAGGTGATCGGCAAAGGTCTCCATCACCCAGGTGTCATCCATCGACACCAGGTCTGGGCTGAGCGGGTGGGCGGCCCGCCAGGCCTGGCGCACCTCTTCCAGTTGCTGGTCGAGACTGGCGGCCTTGTTGGCGGTCGAACGATTGATTTTCTTGGACATGGCGTCTCCGGTAACAAAAAGAGCGGCGACTGATGAACACAGGCACCCGCGTGTTGCGGGGCATCTGTGCCTCAGTCGCCGCTCTGTTCTCTAGGGCCGGGTCCGTACCCGACCCCAACAAAAGTAGCTCTGTCTAGGCGTGCCGCACATCGTGCTGGCGGCTATGCAATTGGTCTTGCAGGATTTATGCTACATGCAATCGAAATTGTTGTCAAGCCCCTACAGGATAACGATGGCCGTCCAGCAGCGCTCGCGGGGGTGGGCGGGGTAGCTGGTCGTCCAGCCCTGGCTGCGCAGTCGCAGGTGGTTGGGCCGGCAGACATTGCACACGCCGCCATCGTCCAGGGTGAACCACAGGCGGTCGGTGAGGATGCCCTGACGATTGAGTGCGTCCTCGTAGATGTCCAGGCCGCGGTCCCAGCCGCGGGCTGTCTCGGTGATGGCGATGTTCGTCGCCCGCACCGGCCCGAAGCGGCTTTCCAGTGATTTGACCAGCCCGTCGAAGTCCAGCTGGCCGTTGAAGTACTGCTGCAGTTTCTCCTGGAGTGCCGCCTGGTCCTTGGCGACGATATCCCGCACCAGGCTGAAGCTGTACGTGCCGGCCCAGTTCGAGGCCTCGCTCAATACCTCGTCCCAGTCCACGCCCACACCCAGGCGCAGCATGGCGGCTTCGGCGCCGGTCTCGGCGGTCTCACGCAGTGAAAGCACCAGCAGCGCCAGCAGCGCCGCCAGCCACGGCTCCCAGAAGGTGTCGCCTGGGTCCTGGGGGTTGTCCCGCTCCAGCCGGCTGATCAGGTCGAGGTACTGCTCCTCGAGGCTGATGCCCAGCAGTTCGGCCAGGCTGAGCTCGCGCTCGTCCTTCGCCTTGCCGTCCGGGTCGATGTCGCCGGTCAGGCTGACGCGGTCGCTCACGGGTAGCTCTCCCAGCCTCCCAGGGCGGCATACACCCGGGCCGGCTCGGCGCCCTTCTCCAGCGCCCCTTTCACCGCTCCTACCAGGGCAGCGTCAAAGTGGCCCGATTCCAGCAGCTGCCGGCCGCCAACGAAGACCGCCTTGATGGCCTCCTTGTCGACGGCCCGACTCAGGCCGATGCGCACCAGGTCGGCGAACTCCGCCGGCAGGCGCTCCGCAACGAACTCCGCCGCCGACTTGGCCCCGCCCAACCGGGCAGCGTTGCGCTGCCACTGCCCCAGTTCCTTGAGTGCATCCTCCAGCTGGGCCTTGGCGTTCGGGTCCATCTTCGGCCGGGGCGCACGCTCCGGCTCCTTCGCGTTATTCCCCTGTGCCGGGTCGCCGAAGCGTTCGAAGCGCTCCTGGGCAAGCTCCGCCTGGCGGGCCTTCTCCTCGCGGATGGCGGCCAGGGCCAGCTTGTCGTCATCGGACAGCTCGTAGCCCAGGACGTGCATCGAGAACTCGGCAGCTTCCGGGCTGGCGGCGATGGCAGTGACCATGTTGTAGAGCGCAAACGAGCGCTCCTTCTCGTCCTCCTGGTAGACGTCAATGCCGCCCTCATTGACCTCGATCTGGTAACCGTTGGGGCCGAAGACCTGCTCATTGAAGGCGTCGAAGATCTCCCGCGTCTCGGGGATGATGGTCTCGGTGTAGAAGCGGATGTCATCCTGCTGCACCACCCCACCACCGCCCAGGCCGCCGGCATCGTTGCTGAAGAGCTTGCTCTGCGGGATACCCAGCGCCTGGCTGATGTCTTCCCGCTTCTTGTCGGTGAGATCGCTGTCTTCCAGGCCTTCCAAGCCCTCGCCGATGGTGACGACCTGCACCTGGTCGGCGTTGAAGACCTTTTGCTGGAAGGCGTTGGCAATGCCTCGGTAGAACTTGTTCCACCAGGCTTCAAACTTGTCCCGCTCGTCCTTCTTGGTCTTGTCGCCCACCAGCAGCAGGGTGGCCTTGATGGCGCCGCGCCCGAAGAAGCCGGTGGCGAACAGGTCCACATTGAACAGCACGCCGGCCGCCGAGAGCGCCGCTCGCACCGGGTAGTTGGCCGGCGGGCCGATCTCGCTGTAGGGGTCAGCCAGCCAGAAGTAAGCGATCTCCTCGAGCTTGAATTCCTTCTCGACGACGGTGCTGCCAGGGCCGGTCATCCTGCGATTCCAGGCGCGCAGGTCACCCACCTTCGGCCCCTCCTTGAAGTAGAGCGGGTCCACCGACAGCGGGTTGAGGTACTTCAGCGACTTGGTTACGTCGTACTTGTTGGCGTTGTTGAACACGTAGGCCCGGCCGGTGAGCATCCGGGCGGCCGCGATCAGGTACAGCAGTCGCTTCGGGTTGGGCAGGAACCCGACCTTGTTGCGGTAGTCGCTCGACTCCTCGACGAGGTCGCCCTTGAGGTTCTTGATCTCAAAAGGGATGGACCCGACCGTCGAGGCCACCAGGCGCACGCCGCGGTACAGCCAGGGCACCTTGGCGAAATAGTCCGAGGCGGTCATCTCGATGCCGGCGCGTGGGTCGCCGCTCAGCCAGTTCCAGGCCTCGGGGTGGTCGTTGTCGTCGCCAATGTTGATCGCCGCCGACTTGCGGCCGTCCGTAAAGATTACTTTTCGTGCCATCGCCATCTCCTCTTAGGACATCAGCCAGGTGGAAGTTTCCAGATGGGCGAGGGCGACCGCATCACCGCTATCCGGGGAGCGTCCGAGGCGCTCGATAATGTCTTCTTTGCTCTCAACTTGAATTCCCTGAGCGCTCACCTTCCAGCGCGGCGCACACAGATCCGCCAGCAGTTCCGAGTCCGGCGGCAGCGCCAGGTCCTCCCCCAGCTGCGGGTCCAGCGCCTCACGCAGGCTCCAGTACATCCAGGCCCGCACGTTGCGCATCTTGAACTTGCCGCTGCGGTCCGTCTGGTCCGCCCCCGACGCCACGTTGACGCCTTGCGCATCAACCCCGTCCATCTCATGCAGGAAGTCATACACGCTGGTGCCCACCCCGATCAGGTCCACGTTCACCGTGGCATCCGCCAGCGCCTCCTTTTTGTCTTCGGCCTTTTCTTCGCCTTCGGTCTCCGCTTCAACCACCAGCGCCAGGTCCCGCAGCATGCGCACCACCAGGCCGGCCCCCGTCTGGCCATCCGGCACGGTCTTGCCTTCATGCTTCTCCAGCTCGCCAAAGTAGTTGGCAAAGCGTGGCGCCAGCACGAACTTGTCCCCACCGCCGCGGGCCACGTCGGCCCCGATGGCAGTGAGCGGGCCGCGCACAAAGTCCGGGTCAGCGGTGCGCTGCTCCCAGCGTTCCTGGGCCAGGCGCACCCACTCGGTGGGGATCACCTGCCAGACGTTGTCTTCCCGCCCGATCTTGAAGTCGCCGAACAACAATTGCGACCGCAGCGGCTCCGGCATGTTCTGCAGGATGGCTTCGTAGCCAGTGGTGGCCAGGAAGGGGTTGTCGGCCAGGCGGGCGGGGATGAACGTGCGGCTCTTGGGCTGGATGGTCTCGTCGTTCCACTCGAAGGGTTCACCGGTCTCGACTTCCTGCTCCTTGCCGTCCACCATCGCATACCAGCGCAGTTCCCCTGGGCGGGCCGGCTTTGGGTGCTGCGGGTCCAACCAGGCCCCCCAGCGCTGGATGACCCACTCGCCTTCGGCACTCTCCGGCGGGTTGCCGGTGGCCACCACCCGCACCCGCTGGCCCGGGGTCGTGCTGCGTGCCCAACCGATGATGAACTCGTACTGGCTTTGGGTGAATTCAGTGAGCTCGTCGAAGCCCTTGAGGTCGTGCGGCCGCCCGCGCCACTTGCGTTTGTCGTGGTCGAACTGCACCGCACCGAAGTCCAGCCGGCGGCCGTCGTTCAGCTTCCAGATCTTGCGCTGGCTGTTGTACTGGCCGGCCTCGCCGATGATCTCCCGTGCCCGCTCCTCAATCTCCTTGAGGTTCT
>DATEUS010000389.1:0-3593 GCA_035282985.1 Candidatus Acidiferrales bacterium | reverse complement strand
AGCCGGAGTACGCCCGCATCATCGTGGAAGAAAACGGGGCGGCAACCTGCCAGGGAGGGTCAGCCGAGGGGCCCGACGAGCCCGAGACGGTGCAACTGTCGAGCGAACTGACCACTCAGTTGTTTTCCTTGGCGGCTGAACTCAACTTTTTCCGCGGCCTTACCCTCGACACGGGCCAGCGGGTCGCCTACATGGGCACCAAGACTTTCATCTATGAGAAGGGCGGAGAGCGCAACGAGGTCAGCTACAACTACACGCAGAACGCCACCGCCGAAAAACTCAGCGCCCTGTTTGAAGGCCTGGGGCGCGGCCGCTATCTCATCCATCAGCTCGAGCACCGACTGGTTTTTGATCGTCTGGGATTGATGGAGACTTTGGGGGCATTCGAGCGCGATCTCAATGCCGGGCGCTTGGTCGACCTGCAGCAGTTCATCCCCGTCCTGAAGAAGATTGCCGACGACGCGCGCCTGATGCAACTGGCTCGCTCCCGCGCGCAAGACCTGCTACAGCGCACTCAGGGGGCGCCCGCCAGCCTGCAGCTTGAGTACGGAGATCAAGAATTGGGCTGGTACTACAAACTGGTGCTGGTGCGCGGCGGCTCGGCCACCTTCGAGGCCCGGCCCTTCGCCGCACCGCCCAATCCGCGGCTGCTGGCTCTTCCGGACGCGGTGGTGCAGCGGGCGTGGGAGCTGGCCGAGCTGGGACACTACTTCAGCGACTTGACCTCCTATCGTGAACTGGCAGGACGACTGAGTGGCTACCGCTTCACCTTCGAGTCCGGTGCCACCCATCACGAGGTAGCTTTTTCCACCCCGCCCAACGCCGTGGTGGGTGAATTGGTACACATCGTGCAGCAGGTGTTGCAGCAGGAGTATTTCCGCGAGCGCCTCCGCGCCGCCTTGGAGAAGGAGTCTTTGCTGCTCCAGGTTGTCTTGCAGGAGCTCGAGGCGGCCGTGCGGGACAAGAAGCTGTTGGACCCGAGTGAGTTCGCGCCCTTGCTGGAGGGGATTGCCAACGGCGAAGC
This sequence comes from Candidatus Acidiferrales bacterium, assembly GCA_035282985.1. Lineage (GTDB taxonomy): Bacteria > Acidobacteriota > Terriglobia > Acidiferrales > 2-02-FULL-67-57 > DATEUS01. The sequence continues at coordinate 2,569 of DATEUS010000389.1, read as the reverse complement.
CCACCACGCCATCGTGCGCCAGCGCGCCGAGCGCGTGCTGGCTCTCATCCACACCCGTGGGACCTAGCTCCACGCCTGCTAGCGGACAATAATCCCCGCATAACCGACAACGTAGCTGCGGTCGCCGGTCACATCCCCTGAAGTAGCATAGCGGATCAGTTCGGCCTCCTCCGCGCCCAGGGCCCGGGCCGCCGTCAGCATCGCTACCGTGGGCCCATAGCCGCACATCGTGATCCTCTCGCGACGCACGGTGTCGTACAGGCCGCGGGGGTCGAGGGCCAGGATGGCGTCAATGGCCTTGCGGTCCTTGACCCGCCCGATGCTTTCGGGTTCGTAGTGGTTCAAGTCGGTGGAGGCAATCAGCAGCGGCCGCGGGCTGGCGGTCGCCAACACCGAAGCCAGTGCCTCCCCCAATTCGTGCAGGGGGTCGTAGCTGCCCGCGCCCAGAGCGATGGGGACGATACGCAGGTCCGGCTTGAGGAGTTGCAGGAAAGGCACCTGCACTTCCAGCGAATGTTCGGCGCGGTGGGCGCCGGCGTCGTCTTCGAGAGCCGGGCAGGCGTCCTTGAGGGCGGCGGCCAGCGCAGCGTCAATCGACACCACACCCAGCGGCGTTTCCCACTCGCCCTCGCTCATAATGGCCAGCGGCGCTCCCACGCCGTGGTGGTTGGGGCCGAGGATGACGACGCTAGGAGGTAGCTCCAGGCGGGCGTAGACGGCGCCGGCGACGTGGCCCGAATACATGACGCCGGCGTGCGGAACCACGCAACCCACGGCGGTCTGTTGCGGAACTTCCTTTTTGAGGTAGCGCTCCAGCTCACGGGTGAGAAGTTGAGGCTGGGCGGGATAGAACTGTCCAGCCACGGTAGGCAGGCGGTGCATGGCTAACCTCCCGAGGGGAAGACTACGAGCCGAGTCCTGTTCGTCAGGGCAGAGAGGGGAGGGAAGTCGGCGGCTAGCGCCACCTCAGCGCTTCTGGCCGGGCTCGCCTCTAATCTTGACCGCCTTGTCACTTCCGGCCAGGTATTCGATCTCCACGCGGTCGCCATGCTGGTAGAGCTTGTTGTGGTCGAACTGCTTGTTGATCTTGGCTGCCACCTTCTCATCGTAGGTGAAGGTGCGCACGTGGTTGTAGTTCTTCTGGCTGCGTACGGTAATGCTCACCCGGGTGGCGAGCAGGACTTCGCCCTTGAACTTTTCCTTCTTGGGCTTGGGAGCTTCGACCTTGATGGGCTGGGTGGTTTCTACCTGAGCGGTACCATTGACGCCGAAAAACAGCAACAGCCCCGCCATCAGCAGTCGTCGAGAGCTAGTCCATGTCATCAACGCTGATCCTTAGGGACTTGAGAAACTTGACGTCTTGGGGAGTAATGGAGAGGCGACGGTCACCTTCGGTCTCGGAGCTGGCCTCGTCGTCGAGCCGAATCTTGAGCGACTTGAGGAAGCGCCGGTCCTGCAAGGTGATGGCCGGGCTGCGGGCAGCGGGATCGCGCTTGTTCAGCCCCACAACCGCATCCAGCATGAGGAAGACGTCGTAGCCGTTGGCCTTGAGGCGGGCGATGGTGTGAGCGATTTCGTCGGATTCAGAGACAGCGTCGTTGATGGCGCGACCCAGCTCGCGCAGCAACTGCTTCATGCGGTTGTCGATCTCCACCGTGAACCTCTGCCCTGAATTCCCTCCGTTTTCTCTTCTCGAGCGGATTCTATGCTTGCGCAAAAACCAGTGTCAAGGCAAAAGGACGCGCCGCCATCGGCTTGCGAGGCCGCGGGGCGTCGAGTACCATAGCGCCCATGGGAAGCCAGGATCCCAAAGTTGCGGTGAGAAACCGCGCTGTGGGCGAGAAAGACGCCGGGGTAGAACAGCAGCAGAAGCACGAAACCCGCTCCCACATCGAGATCAAGCCCTTCTACTCGGAGCAGCACCTTGCCGGCTTTGACCCCGAGCGCGATCTGGGTGCGCCCGGCCAGTTTCCCTTTACCCGCGGGATCTATCCCACCATGTACCGCGGGCGGCTGTGGACCATACGGCAGTACGCCGGCTATGGCACCGCTGCTGAATCCAACCGCCGCTTCCGCTATCTGCTGAGCCGGGGGCAGATCGGGCTTTCGGTGGCCTTCGACCTGCCCACGCAGATTGGGTATGACTCCGATCACCCCAAGGCTCTCGGGGAAGTGGGCCGGGTGGGCGTGGCCATCGATTCGCTGGAAGACATGGAGGAGCTCTTCGCCGACATCCCCCTCGACCAGGTCTCCACCTCCATGACCATCAACGCTACCGCTGCTATTCTGCTGGCGCTCTACGTGGCGGTAGGGAAGCGGCAAGGCGTGGATGTCCGCCGACTTTCCGGCACGGTGCAGAACGATATTCTCAAGGAATATATCGCCCGCGGCACCTACATCTATCCCCCGCGAGCCGCCTTGCGGTTGGTGACCGACATCATCGCCTTTTGTCGGGAGGAACTGCCCGAGTGGAATACCATTTCCATCAGCGGTTACCACATCCGCGAGGCCGGGGCGACGGCGGTGCAGGAGGTCGCTTTCACCTTGGGCAACGCGCTGGCCTACGTGG
>DATEUS010000388.1:0-3309 GCA_035282985.1 Candidatus Acidiferrales bacterium | reverse complement strand
GGGCGGCGCGGTGACGTGGAAGTGAAAGGCTGTCACTGGACCGGTTACCACCACGCGGCCCAGTCGGGTGAGTTCTTCTCCGTGCTTTACGTAAACCGGGACGGGCATGGTGAAGAGGTCAGAGACGTCCTCTTGCTCGATGGTGCCTTCCACCTCCCAGCCGCGGCGCTCGTCGCCCTCCGCTTCCCACTCCAGGTGGTAGCGGGGAATGCCGGCGTCGTGGACCCACTGCTGGAAGAACCAGTCGAGGCGCCCGGATTCCTCCAGGTCGGCGTAGGCGGGCAGGACGACTTCGAAGCGCTTCTGGAAATCGTCGGTGGTCAGCGGCTGCGCGCCGCCCTCAGCGGCCAGCTCGCGCAGGACGCCGAGGAAGATATCGTCGGAGCCGCTCTCCGGATCGCGCAACAGCTCCCGCAGCATATGGATGACCCAGGGGCCTTTGCTGTACACAACTGAAGTGTAGCCGGTCGGGCTTTGCGAGGAGGTCAGACGGGCTCCCAGCGAGAGAGCTCCGGTGGACTCGGTCTCGCGGCCGTTTTCATCCGTCTCCAGCAGAGTCGTGCGGTAGCGTTCGAGCCACTTGCGCAGGCTGCCTTCGCCGCCGGGCTGCTGTTCGAGATAGAGCAGGGCGGAGTAGCTGGACAACGCTTCCGCCAGCCACTGCTGGCGGTAATCGGGCATCCACACCCAGTTGCCCCACCACTGGTGCGCGGTTTCGTGCGGGGGCGTCACCTCGGAGAAGTGTTCGCGGGCCATTTCGCTCAGCCCCAAACGCATCTGCTGGTCTTCGGGCAGGAAGCTGAAGGTGGAGAGGTAAATCAGGCCGGGATAGCCCTGCGCAATGCGCCCCGGAACCTGCGAGACTTTCAGCGGTGTGTAGGGAACCGGGCCGAAGAGGCCGGTGAAGTAGCGCAGCGCGCCGGCGACGGTGTTGCCGACCTGCTCCAGGCGGAAAGCGGGCCGCGCGGGCTCGGCCTCGCGGAGTAGATCGAGGCTCAGCCCTTCGGGCTTGAAGTTGGGCGGCTGCGGAGGCGGAACTCTCTCCGGCCGCATGGCTCGCGCTAGCTCCGGCTCGAGCTGGCGGTTGGCGTAGACGCTGACCTGGGCGGCCTCGCGTTCCTCCGTGAACACTTCGTAGCTCCCGACGTTGAAGCCAGCGACCGGCAGCGGCGCTTCCGTCTCCCAAACGCTCTCCTTCCAGCCGCCCTCTTCGCGCTGGGAGCGCAGGGAGCCGACCGCGACCAGCTCCAGCGAACTCGGAAGACGGAACCGCATCTCGAAGCGCGCCAGCGTGGGCGGATCGAGCGCTGGGTACCAGGTGTCGCGCGCGCCCACGTGCAAAACCCCAGCACCTACGTCGGTGATAATCTGGCCGCGATAGCGGAGGCGCAGCGGGCGCCGGTAGGCGCTCGCTGGAGTGACATTGGCGGGAACCGGCGGCAGCACCACCAGTGCCACGTCAGTACCGCGGTAGCGCGCCTCCTCGGCGGTCAGGGTGACGTTCTGGAGGAACTCCAGCGGCCGCGGCGGGCCGCGATTGGCCGGGCCGGCGAGTTCGCTGACCTCTTCTACCTGTTCTACCTGCAGGAACCGGGAAAGGCTGAAGACCAGCACCTGCTGTTCGCGCCGGTCAACTTCCAGGTCCAGATCAGCCTGGACCTCGAGCTCGCGCTCGGGAGTGACGGTCGCTTCGAGGCGATAAGCGCTGATACGACCGGGCGCGGCCGGCGGGCGGCTGTCGCGCCGGGCAAACGAGCACCAGACGTCGTAATAGCGCTGTTCGTTCTCCCAGCGCAGTTGGCCCACCAGAATCTGTTCGGGGCGGCGGTTGTCCACGATGATGTCAAACGCTCCTAAGTGCTGGCCGCTGATGCCGGCATAGAAATAAGGAATCGGCGGTGATTGGAGGAGGTCGAGAAGCGTCCGCGAGGTGTGGGCGTGGTTCAAGGAGAGCAGCAGGGGCTGCCAGCGCTCGATGAGCTCGGGCGCGTGATAGGGCCGGCCCTGGCCGGAGCGGATCTGCGCCAGCAGCTCGGCGAAGGTGTCGTCGGTGAAGCGAAGGTAAGCGTTGGTGAAGGATTCGGTCAGAATGGGCGAGCCGGAGAACTTCAGCAGTTGATGCCGCTCGGCGCGGTCGGGCGGCAGCACCAGCGCCTCGGCGGCGCCCTCGAAGACGGCGCCAGTGATGCGCCCCCGCACCGGCTGCAGAAACACCAGGGTGCCGTGCTGGAGGTGGAGGCGGACGGCGTCGCGGCGCAGGTAGAGGTCGGTGACGCGGTAGCTGTGGGGAGCATCGAGGCCGACGTGGTCGAGCTCGTCAAAGAGGGCGCGGGCCAGCCCCGCCTGCGGCGGGACCAGCGGGGGCTGCGCCTGCGCGCACAAACTCGCAGCCACTCCCGCGAGCAGCGCGGCCAGCCCCGCCCGCGGCGGGGCCAGCAGCCTCAGGGCAGCCGGTGGGCGAGCACCCGTCACAACATCCACTCTAGAACGCCCGGGGTCGGTGCGCAAGCCGGTCAAAACCGGCGGCTGTCCGGGCGCTCTCTGCTACAAGTCATCTCATAAACCCATACTTTGACGCCTTCGGAAGGGCACGGCTTCAGCCGTGCCGAAAAGGTGGCTAACAATTAGGGCTTTAGCCCCTGAGGCATTTCTGAAATTCCTCAGTCCACGCATTGCGTCAGTTTGCCCATTTATGAGATAGCTTCTAGAATCTTCGATGCAGAGAACGGTCTCAGGGTGGTGGGGAAGTTGATCTTCCGGATCCTCTTCGCACTGACTATGGTGCTGGCGGCAGCCGGGTCATTGGCCGCCGACGTCATCGTCCTCAAGAGCGGGCGCCGCATCGAAGCTTGGGCGGTTGAGGAGCGCGGCGACCGCGTTTACTACGAAACGCCCGACGGGCGTGTCGGCTTGCCCAAGCGACTGGTGGAGCGCATTGAGCGCAACGACGCCATGCCGCGCTGGGGCGAAGCGGGCGCGTCAGCCACAGCCGATCTGCCGGCGGCCGACCTGCCGGCTCTGGGCGATGCCGACGTTCAGGGCGTCATCGAAGGTGGGGAGATCAACCGCGAACTGCTCGGGCAACTCGAGCGCGAGGCCGAGGGCGGCTCCGAGGCGGCGCGGCTGCGGGCTGCCGCCGGGCATGTGCTGGTGGCGCGCCTGCTGGCTGAGCGGAACGACCCGGCCGGCGCCAGCGAAAGCCTCCGCCGCGCCTTGCGCTACCTCCCGAACCATCCCGTGTTGCTCTTGCACCTGGCCTCTCTCGAAGCCGAGCAGCAACGTTATGCCGCCGCCCTCGACCGCCTGCGG
>DATEUS010000387.1:0-6323 GCA_035282985.1 Candidatus Acidiferrales bacterium | reverse complement strand
TACAAGCCGCTCCAGGATGCGCCGCCCCAGCCTCTGCAGCTCGCCGAACTGCGCCAGGTAGGCCTCGAAATCGCGGCCCACCTCCAGCGCCACCTCAGCCGGCAACTTGCTGCGGAAAATCATGTCGCGGACGTGCACGGGATTGGGCAGGATGACGTCTTCGTTCAATTCTTCCAGCGCCTGCTGGGAATCATAGTGGTAACCCATAGGAACCTCCCCCGAGAGAGCCACTATAGTACGTGGAAAGAGAGGGGGCAAGCCGCCTCACCGTGGCGGGGATGGCGCCGAGGAGGACAAGGGGAAGACGCCCTTCTCCGACCAGCGGCGCACCAGGCGCCAGCCGCCATCCGGCTCCCTGCGCAGGACCTCCAGGCTGAGCTCGGTCTCGCGCCCGGCCTCCTTCAGGGAAAAGTCCGTCCGCACCGCCGCGATCGCTTCCGTCTCGTTGCGAACCACAACGGAGAGCAGGCTGCGCCCCCACAGGGTTTCCCGGTCAACCACAGCGGCGAAAAAGTGCCGGACGCCCGCCACGGCTGCCTCTCGGTCCGCCCGCACCACACCCTGGGGGTCCACGTAAGTCAGGGCCACAAAGTCCGGCGCCAAATGGGCGGCCACGCCGTCCGCGTTACGCTCGTCCCACACCTTCCAGTACTCGGCGTAGAAGCGCTGTATTTGTTCCTCCACGCCGTCAGTCTCTAGAGCCGGGGCGGGCTGAGCCGGCGGCGGCTGCTGGGCAAACGCCAACGGCAGCCAGGCGGCCAGTATAAGCAAGGGCAGCAAGCGCTGAAACATACCAACCTCCTTAGGCCTCACCCCTCGATCCGGCGGCTAGAAGCGATAGAGATAGGAGAACTTGACGAAAAACTGCTTGGCGTCGTTGATGAAACTGTAGCGCGGGCGAACCAAGCCCAGGTCGTCGGGCGGAGCGATCTGGCGCAGCGTGGGATCAAGGTTCTGAGCGTTGCCATTGTAACCGATAAACAGGGCCGTGCCCGGGTGAAGCAGGTAGGTGAGGAGGAAGTCGGCGTTGAAATTCTTGCGGGTGGGCAGCGAGGTCAGCTCGGGGTTGGTCAGGGTGGTGTCGTACTGCAGGATGACGCGCAGGGAGAGTTCCCGGGTGAACTGGTAGTTCCACTTGGAGCGGATGATGTGATTGTTAAAGATACTGGCGCCGCTGGCGCGATCCCTCAGTCGGAACAGGATGTAGGTGTTGTCGATTCGCAGCGCCGTAGTCGGCCGCAGGGTGATAGTCCACTCGGCGCGGTTCTCATCGGCGAGAAAGGGCTCCTGGGCCACCGGGGGAGCGCAGTTGATGGCTTTGCCCCAGCCAGCGAACCCGGAAACGGTGAGGGTGGAGAAGTACTCGCTGCTGAATTCGAAGCCGTAACCGGGTACAGAGAAATCCAGGCTGCCGGTCAGGCCGGGACAACCGGGAGAATCCTGCGGGCGGAGGCGCTCGCGGGCAGCGTTGTAGAAAACGGAGAACCGCGTCTGTCGGACAAACTCGACATCGAAGGCGGGGCTGACGCTCCAGTCCAGCCGGGTGCCGTCGTGATCGTGCACGCGCTCGGCGAACAGCCGCGGGCCCCAGTTGATGATGCGCTTGCCCTCCGGCCAGAAAAGGTAGCCGAGATTCTGACCGAAACGGCGGATGTCGGCCCGGCGCAGAAAGCCGGTGTCGGTGCGAAACCCGGGGCTGCGGTCGTTGTATTCGAACTGGTAAAGAAAGCTGCGACCACTGCGCAGCAGCTCCAGGTCGTAGGCCGGGCCGGCCACGCGCGCCAGCTCACCGTTGCTGTCGAAGAAGCGGGTGGCGCTGGCCACGCCCTGAAAGTTCAGAACCCAGTTCTGGCCGAACTTCAACCGCCCATCCAGACCGCCCACCCGGTTGTAGCTGTCGCCAAACTCCCGATCGGTGTAGATGAACCCCAGACTGGACTGCTGCCAGAGATCCCGGCTGACGCGCACGATGCTGAAGAGCGCCCGCTTGCCGAAATCGGGGTCATCGGCCGGCACGCGCTTGCCAGGCGACTCGTCGTCGATGACAAAAGCTCCCAGCGCATAGGGACCCAGCTTCCCCGTCAGGCGAGCGCCGAATTGCGGGTCGGCAATCCGCCGGGTGAAGACCAGATCAATGGGCGTTTCAAAGAAGCTGGCATTCTCCAAGAAGAAGGGGCGCTTCTCGGGGAAGAAAACCTCGAAGCGTTGGTTGACCGTGACCTGCGGCTCATCCGATTCGACCTGGCTGAAGTCGGGGTTCAAAGCGACGTCCAACACCAGGCTGTCTTTGAAAACGAACTTGGCGTCGAGGCCCACGTCCGGGTCGGCGCGGTCGCGCTCGAAGCGCGGGTTTTCCGGCTCCCGGGTGTCCAGCGCGCGGAAGGAGCGGAAGGCGGCGTAGGGAATCAACTGAATGTTACGGCCGGGAGAGATATCCCGTAGACCCTCCAAGGTGGCCGCCTGGTTCAACCGGCCTTCGATGCGGCTCGACACCCGCGGCCAGAAGGCTTGCTCGTTGAGCCGCGGGATCCACCGCTGCAGGACCAACCCCCAGCGCTGCTGCGGCGTCGCCGAAAAGCGCAGGCTCTTGAAGGGAATCGCCATCCAGACCACAAAGCCCTGGTCGGTGCGCTGGCCCCGGGAGTGCCAGAGCGTGTCGAAGGCCGTGTCGGAACCCTGGCCTTCGGTCCACAGCATGTCCCCTTGGATGCCCAAGGGGTTGCAGAGGAAGACGTAGGCGCGGCGCTGATCAGCGAAGGTGTCGAGCATGACGCGCACCTCGTCGTCGCCGGCGAAGAATCCTTCGCGGCGCACCATGCGGGCGCGCACCTTAGCAGGCTCCGAATCGAAGGCGACGAAGATGACGTAGAGGTTCTTCTCGTCATAGCCCAGGTAGACGTCGGTACGCTGGGAGGCGGGCTGGCCATCACTGGGCTCGCGCTGGACGAAACCCTTTACCCGGGCCATCTGGCCCTCCATATCTCCGCTGGGCTTCATGGTGCGGAAGTGCTCCAGCTCCGGCGGTTGATTCATGCGGGGAATAGTCACCACCGGCGGCGAGGAGGAATCGCCAGCAGCGGGCAGACGGACCGGCGTAGCGGCGAGAAAGACGACGAGGGCACAAACGGAGGTCAGCCACTTTGCCATTCCTGCTCTTGTATGAGCCGCCCCGGCCGCGCCGACTCGAGTCAGTCGAGTGCGTGTGGTCGCGAACACTGATTGCGTCACGCCGGCTGCGCTGCGCCGGCCCTAGGTGGTAGGTTCCTCAGCGTCCGAAGGAAGAAACGAATATTGCTCGATGATGGTGGCCACGCCAATCCCGCCGCCTGCACCCTTCTCATTGGCCTGGCCCGCCGGCACGTCGTCCACGCGTACGACCCGGCCTACGCAGTGAATCCGCACGTCGGTAGACAGGGTGATGGTCTGGGGCAGGGTGAGAACGAAATCAATGGGGGAACCCACTTCGACTTCCCAGTCCACGTTGAAATACAGGCCGCGGGAACTGACGTCGCGGGTGCGCGTGGCGGCGGTGGAAGGCCCACCGGCTGAGGGCAGCTTGACCTTGACCGGCAACTCCATAAAGAAGCGCCGCGCGCCGCGCCGGTCGCTCTCCGACTCTTTGCTCATTCAGGCTCCCCGTGGCGCTACCCTAACATTTGGCCCCAAGAGGAGCAATAGGAATTCAGTCCCATTCACCGCCGCTCGAGCCGTGCCGCCAGTTCCGCCACCAGCGCCTCGCGGTTGCGCTCGCTGAGGACGAACAGCTCCACATCCGGCCGTTCGCGCAAGGCCTGAAAGAAAGGAAGGTGGGTGACGGCTATTGTGGCCAGCACGTTCAGGGGAGCGTCGAGGGCGTCCTCGACGGCCCGGCGGAAGCGTCCGGAGGCGCACTCCATCTTGCCGATTTCATCCACCACCAGCAGGTCAACGTCGCGTCGGGCCAGTTCCGGCAGGGCCAGGCGCTCGAAGGCTTCCACGTTCACGCCATAGCGGCCCACACGCACCGGGCTGCGGCTGCCCACGCGGGCGAGTTCACCCTCGCGACCGTCAAGGGTGGTGAGGCGAAAGCCGACACGGCACCCGGCCGCGTCACGCAGTTCGCCGGTGGTAAAGCCCGCCAGCCGCAGTTGCCCCCCGAGCTTCGCGATCACGCGCTCGATCAGGGTGGTTTTCCCCACACCGGGCCTGCCGGTCAGCAGCAGGTTCACTCCGGCCATGTGTTCCTCTAGGACTGCCACCCGCGACCGCGGCGCAGCCAAGGTTGAGTGCGCTCGGTCCCGGCTGCTAGCATAGCCTGTTCGTGCTGGCGAGCAACACAGTTGCGCAATCCACCGTCCCATGAAACGCAGAGTCCAATCGCTGTCGCTGACCGGGCCAGCCGGAGAGCTGGAAGCGCTGTGGGAGGAGCCGGAGCCGGCGCGCTCCGACCTGGCGGCACTGGTCTGCCACCCGCATCCCCTCTATGGGGGCACGCTTCACAACAAAGTTGTCCACCACACGGCGCTGGCGCTGCAAGAGCGCGGCTTGCGGGTGTTGCGCTTCAACTTCCGGGGCACCGGACAGAGCCAGGGCGTGCACGATTATGGACGCGGAGAAGCCGACGATGTGTGCGCAGCCTTGAGCTATCTGGAGGAAAGGCTGCCGTCAGCCGGCCTGGTGCTGGCGGGGTTTTCCTTCGGCGCCTGGGTGGGACTACAAGTGGGCTGCAAAGACCAGCGCGTCCAGGCCCTCGTGGGCGTGGGCCTGCCTGCCGATGAGAGCGACCTCTCCTACGGTTCCCGCCCGGCGATGGAGGCCATGCTTGCGCGGGTGGCTCCGCCGCGGCAACTGATCTGGATCGAGGGGGCCGACCATTTTTTCGCCGGCCACCTCAAGGAATTGCGGGCGGCGATCTGCGACCACCTGCCTGGCACCTAGAGAGAGAGTTCATTTCGGCGGGCGGGTGGCGTCGAGGCTCACCACCGCCTCGTCGCCCACCACCTCGGCTGTGTGCCGAGTGCCGGCCGGGATCTCAATAACGTCCCCGGCTTCGAGCACGAATTCCCTTCCCGCCGCGCCGATCTTCAACCGTCCGCTCAGCACCGCGTCTTTCTTGTCCACAGCGTGGGTGTGTTCGGGGAAAAACGTACCCGGGGGATAGACGTAGCGGTTGACGCTGTAGCCCTCGCCTTCCAGGCGCCGCCGCAGGGCCGCCTCGCTCAAGCGGCCCCAGGCTGGGTCCCACTTTTCGACGCGAACCGGCATAGTGCTCCTACCGCTGTTGTCGGTCGTGTTCCCAGCGGCAGGAGCCGCTGGGTTGAACTGTCAACAGGCGCACAGTTGGCTCACCCCTCTCAAAGGAGTTGCTGGAAAGTTTGCGGCGACGCCAGGGGCTTCTGGACCAAGCACAGGTTCTCTTCCACGTGCTCCATTCGGCGCATCCCCACCAGGGCGGCGCCGATGCCGGGGGTGGAACGAACGAACTGAAGCGCACACTGGGCATCGGTTTCCAGTTCGCCGTTGAGGAGCGCCCGCAGCTCTCCCGGCAACCCACGCGCCACTTGGCCCTGCAAGAGGGAGGCACTGGCAAACACGGTGACATTCAGGCGGCGAGCGGCTTCAAGCAACGGCACAGTCTCGTCCTCAACCGACTGATTGGGGAAGAAGAAGGCCTCCGGCATCGCCAGGTTGTAGGGCAACTGCACGATGCGAAAGTGATGGTCCTGGCCGGCCACCTGCTCGGCCACCTGAACCAGCTCGGAGAGAGACAGATAGTCGGGCGCGTCCGGAGGCCGGCGGTAGCCATCCCAGGTGGCGGTGCCGTAGCAGCGGATCTTGCCGGCGGCCACGCACGCCTCCAACGCCTCGAAGGCACGGCCGATGCGGCTGAGAAACTCACCGCGAACGACGGCCTGGAGCTGAACTTCAGGATTGTGCAGGTAGTAGATGTCGATGGTGTCCAGGCCCAGGTTGCGCCGACTGCGGTCGAGTTGATTCTCCAAGTAGCGGGGCGTCATACAGTGCATGCCGCCCACCACATCCTCGGGGCGCAGCACGCCGGTCTCAACGTACTCTTCCTGAAAGTAGGCGGTGGGATTGGGCGGGTAGTCGCCGTCGGGGGTGAGGAAGCCGGCCTTGGTGGAGACGATGACTTCGTGGCGCGTCAGCTTGCCCTGCTTGACCAACTCCGCCAGGGCCCCGGCGACGGAACGCTCGCTGCTCTGGAAGCGGTAGTTGATAGCGGTGTCAACTACATTCACTCCCAGTTCCAGGGCCCGGGCCACCGCCCGCGTGTAGAGCTCGTCGGTGGCGGCGTCGTGCTCGCCCAGATAGGTGCCCACGCC
>DATEUS010000386.1:0-15586 GCA_035282985.1 Candidatus Acidiferrales bacterium | reverse complement strand
GTCACCGGTGGGCACTTCGGCGTGGGTGAAGACCTCGAAGTCATCTGCCTCCAAGCGCGCCTGCAGGCGCTCGAGCAGGTAGGCATTCTGGAAGCTACCACCGCTCAAGCAGACACAGTTCAGCGCTGTACGCTCACGAATGCGTGTCACCACCGACGCGAAAACTTGCACCAGCCCGGCGTGGAACCGCTGGCTGAGGGTCCCCACCGGCAGCCGGTCGTGCAAGTCCCGCACCAGCGCTGCAAACAGCGGGCGAGTATCAATCAACCAGCCGTCAGCGTCCTCAACCAGGTCCAGTGGGTAAGCCGTCTCGTCCGCGGCGCCGCCCATGGCCATCTCCAGCTCGATGGCTCCTTGACCTTCGTAGTTTACCTGCTGCCGGATTCCCACCAGGGCGGCGACAGCATCGAACAGCCGCCCGCAGCTCGAGGTCAGGGGCGCGTTCACGCCGCGCTCCATCATCCGCAACAACACTTCCACGCGGCGCCGATCAAGCTGCTCCACGAAAGGAATCTGGAAGGCCAAGAATTCCCGGCCGAAATGCTGGGCCAGATAGCTGACCGCCATCCGCCAGGGCTCGCGGATTGCCGCCGCGCCTCCCGGCATCGGCACGTAGGCGAAGTGAGCCAGCCGCTCGAAGTCCCGATAGTCGGCCAGGAGCACTTCCCCGCCCCAGATGTGCCCGTCGGTTCCGTAGCCGGTGCCGTCGAGGGCGATGCCGATCACTCGCTCGTCCAGATGGTTTTCCGCCATGCAACTGGCGATGTGGGCGTGGTGGTGCTGGACTCCAACCTGCCTCATCCCTGTCTGCGCGAGCGCCCACCGGGTGGAGAAGTAGTCTGGGTGCAGGTCATAAGCCACTGCCTCAGGCTTGATCTCCAGGGTCCGCCCCAAGTGTTCCACGACCTCCTCAAAAAAACGGTAGCTCTCCAGGTTCTCCAAATCACCGATGTGCTGGCTCAAGAAGGCGTGGCGACCCTTCGCAAGGCAGACCGTGTTCTTCAGCTCCCCGCCCACGGCCAGAATCGGAGGCAACTCCTCGCCCAGGAAGACGGGCATGGGCACATAGCCGCGCGAGCGTCGCCACTGGCGCGCCCGGCCGCCTACGGCCCGCACCACCGAATCATCGGCCCGCAGCAGGATGTCGCGGTTGTGCACGAGGAAGTAGTCGGCCAGCCCGCCCAGTCGGCGGAGGGCCTCCTGATTGTCGATGGCGATGGGTTCCTCGCTGAGGTTCCCGCTGGTCATCACCAAGGCCAGGAAATCGCCCTCGGAAAAAAGCAGATAGTGCAGCGGCGTGTAGGGTAGGAACACACCCAGGGTGTGATTGAAAGGCGCCACCGCTTCAACGATGGGATTAGGGTGCTTCTTCGGGAGCAGCACGATGGGCCGCTCGGAACTCTGCAGCAGTTTCTTGGAGACTGCATCCACCCGACAGAATTCCTCAATGCATTCGAGGCTGGCGGCCATGACGCCGAAGGGTTTCTCCACCCGTCGCTTCCGCTCTCGCAACCGACAGACGGCCTCCGCGTTGGTGGCATCCACCGCCAGGTGAAAACCACCCAGGCCCTTCACCGCCACTACCGCGACGCTGCGCAGGCGGGCAGCGGCCTCCGAAATGGGATCACTCGTTGGCACCCTCCTTCCCGCGGCGTCCCAGAGCTCCACCTGCGGGCCGCAGTCCCAGCAGGCGTTCGGCTGGGCGTGGAAGCGGCGGTCGCGCGGATCGTCGTATTCGCGCTGACAGGCTGCGCACATGGGAAAAACCGCCATGGAGGTGGCGGCGCGGTCGTAGGGGAGATCGCGGATGATGGTGTAGCGCGGCCCGCAGTTGGTGCAGTTGATGAAGGCGTAGCGAAAGCGCCGGTCGCCGGGGTCAAAAAGCTCCCGCCGGCAGTCGGCGCAGAGGGCGACGTCGGGCGAAATCAATACCCGCCGCTCCTCGCCCGCATGACTGGCGCGAATCGCAAACTCGCGGTCGCCGTTGCAGGGCAGCTCGCGCACCCGCACCGCAGTAATCCGGGCCAGCGGCGGGGCCTCGACCGGCAAACGCGCCAGGAAGTCTTCCACTGTCTCCGCCGGGCCTTGAATCTGAATCGTTACCCCGGCGGCGGTGTTGACGATGCTGCCTGTGAGACGGCGCTCGGTGGCCAGGCGGTAGACGTAGGGCCGAAAGCCAACTCCCTGCACGATGCCCGAGACCTCGATTTCCCGCCGAACGTCCATAGTTCTTCCTAGACCGGAGAGCCTGCCCCTTCGCGGCAACTCGCCTGGCGACGTTGCGCCAGCCACTGCTGCCAGCCCTCCACTCCCGCACCCGTGGTGCACGACACTTCCAGGATCTCCATTCCGGGATGGACCCGCCGGGCGTTGGCGCAGGCGCGGGCAACGTCGAAAGGCACATAGGGAAGGAGGTCCATCTTGTTCAGCACCAGCAGCTCAGCTTTGTGGAAGATGGCCGGATATTTCAGCGGCTTGTCGTCGCCCTCGGTCACGCTCATCACCACAACCTTGGCTGCCTCGCCCAGGTCATAGCTGGCCGGGCAGACCAGGTTGCCCACGTTCTCGATCAGAAGCAGGTCGAGCTCGCTGAAGCGCCAGTCGGCCAGCGCCTGCTTCACCATGCGCGCGTCCAGGTGGCACGTGCCGCCGGTGGTGATCTGCCGGACCGGAAAGCCGAAACGCGCCAGCCGCACCGCATCGTTGTCAGTCTGAATGTCCCCAGTCAGGACACCCACGCGTTGGCGCGGCCCGAAGGCCTCCAGCGTCCGCTCCAGCAGCGAAGTCTTCCCCGCCCCGGGGGAGCTGATCAGGTTCAAGCAAAGCGTACCCGAGGCGGCAAAGCCGTCGCGCAGCTCGGCGGCGATGCGGTCGTTTTCCTTGAGAATCTTGCCTTGCAGCGGGATCCGGTTCATGGCTCCTCGACCTCCAGATAAGCGAGTTCCAATTCATCGCCGGCAATGCACTGTGTCTGGGCTGCGCCGCACTCCGGGCAGGCCGCCTCGAAATCCGCGACGGCGAAGGTGCAGCCGCAAAGCCGGCAGTGGTGGCGGCGCGGGCAACGTTCGATTTCCAGCAGCAGCGGCTCGAGCTTCGTCCCTCGCACCAGCACCTCGAAGGAGAAGCTGAGGGCGTCGGGATCCACCCCGGCCAGTTCGCCCACCCGCAAGCCGACCTTGACGATGCGGGCATCCGGGCGGCGCGCGGCCTCGGCCTCGACCACTTTCAGCACCGAGTCGGCAATGGCCAGTTCGTGCACCGTATTCACCTCAGCAGATGCGGGGCAACTGGTCTCCCGCCAGCATGTCAACAATGCGCCGGGTTCCAATCGTGGTGCGTATCGTCACCAGGCCGGGATTCTGTTCGGTGACCCACCCGATGCGTTGCGCCTGCCGGCCCAAGGCGTGGGTGCGCATGGCCGTGAGCACCGTTTCCGTTGCCTCGGGCGCCACGATGGCCACCAGCTTGCCTTCGTTGGCCACATAGAGCGGGTCGAGCCCCAGAAGCTCGCAGGCGCCCTTGACCTCTTCCCGCACGGGGATGGCGCGCTCGTCCAGCACAATCCCCACCCGCGACCGGGCCGCCATCTCATTCAAGGCACTGGAGAGTCCGCCGCGAGTAGGATCGCGCAGGCAACGAATCCCGGGCGAGGCGGCAAGCATCGCCGCCGTCAGCGTGTGCAGCGGGGCGGAGTCGCTCACGACGGCGCTCTCGAACTCCAGACCCTCACGCTGGGCCAGGATGGCGATGCCATGCTCGCCAATGGAACCGCTCAAGAGGACGGAGTCGCCGGGCCGGGCCTGATCGGCCGAGAGGTGAACGCCATCCGGCACCAACCCCAGGCCGGTGGTATTGATGAAAAGCCCGTCGCCGCTTCCCTTCTCCACCACCTTGGTGTCGCCGGTGACGATCTCCACCCCCACCTCGACAGCCGCGCGCCTCATGGACTCGACCACCCGTTGCAGGACTTCCAGCGCCAGGCCCTCTTCGAGAATGAAAGCGGCGCTCAAGAACAGCGGCTGGGCGCCGCCCATCGCCAGGTCGTTCACGGTTCCGTGCACAGCGAGTGAGCCGATGTCCCCGCCGGGAAAGAAGAGCGGCTGCACCACAAAGGAGTCGGTGGTAAAGGCCAGGCGGAGACCATTCAGACTGACGATGGCCTGGTCGTCGAGGCGCGCCAGCGTGGGATTGTGAAAGGCAGGCAGGAACACTTCGCGCAGCAGCTCGGCGCTCAGCTTGCCCCCACTGCCGTGGCCCAGCAGCACCTTGTCCCTGGCCGGCAAGGGCAGCGGACAACTCAGTTCGGCGATTGTCTTGTGTTCGTTTCTCACGGCGACTCTCCCTACGGCCTCACCTCATGCCGTCGGTACTGATAGTAGGCAGCACAGGCACCTTCGGCCGACACCATCGGCGCGCCCAGGGGATTCTCCGGCGTGCAGCGGCGGCCAAAGGCGGGGCACTCCATCGGCTTCTTCAACCCCTGCAGCACCTGAGCGCTCAGGCATTCCGGGGACTCTTCGACGCCTCCTTCCTCAAGCTCGAAGACCTTCTCGGCATCGTGAGCGGCGAAGGCCGGCCGCAGCCGCAACCCGCTGTGGGGAATCAGTCCGATGCCGCGCCATTTGCGGTCGCAGACCTCGAAGACTGTCTCCATCAGTTGTTGCGCAGCCCGATTGCCGTCGTAGCCAACCGAGCGGGCGTACTGGTTTTCCACCTGCGCCCGCCCTTCTTCCAGTTGTGTGACCAGCAGGAGGATGGCTTCGAGCAAATCCACGGGCTCGAAGCCCCCGACCACAAAGGGCACGTGAAAGTCGCGGCTCAACTGCTCGTACTCCCGGTAACCCATCACGGTGCAGACATGGCCGGGAGCAATGAATCCCTGCACGCGATTGCCGAGCGAACCCAGCAGCAATCGGATGGCGGGCGGCACACGCACATGCGACACCAGCATGGAAAAGTTTCTCAAGCCTTCCCGCTGCGCCTGCCACACCGCCAGAGCGTTCGCCGGCGCGGTGGTCTCAAAGCCGATGCCGAAGAACACGACGCGGCGGTCGGGGCGCGCGCGCGCGACGCGCACCGCCTCCATGGGCGAGTAGGCCACGCGCACATCCCCACCTGCGGCTTTCACCCGGAGGAGGTCGGAGCCGGATCCGGGCACCCGCAGCATGTCGCCGTAGGAGACGAAGGTCACATCGGGGCGGGAAGCCAACTGAATGGCTTTGTCGAGGATCTCGATCGGGGTGACACAAACCGGGCAGCCCGGGCCGTGGACCAGCTCAATCCGGGACGGAATCAGCCGGTCGATCCCGTAGCGCATCAGGGTGTGAGTCTGGCCGCCGCAGATCTCCATCAACACCCACGGACGCGTTACGCGCCGGGCCAGTCGGGCTACCAGGGCCCGAGCGATGTGTTCGTCGCGGTACTCGTCCAGGTATTTCATCGGGACAACTCATGCTTCGCCCGCGTCGTCAGCGACCGGCGAAACCAGGCCCTCGCTCTCCAGCAAGCCCATGCCCTCCAGCAGCCGATAGGTGCGCTGGGCTTCTGCGGCGTCGACGCGGCTGATGGCCACGCCCACATGAACCATCACGTAGTCGCCGACTCCAGCTTCAGGCACAAAGTCCAAGTAAGCCTGACGGGTGATGCCGCCGAATTGCACGCGGGCCAGGCGGCTTCCTCCTTTCTCTTCTACGGCGAGCACTTTCCCGGGCACGGCCAAACACATGGCAGTCCTCTATGGGCCTCCGGCAGTCCCGTAGCCAAAGATCGGTGTGCGCTTGGCCACGAACCGAAAGGCCACAAACCCAAGGGCAATCAGGCCGTAGGAAAAGAAGACCTCCGCCCAACTGGGCCAGTAGCGCATCCCCGCGCCCGCCTCCACAGCGGTGATGCTGACGTTCAGGTTGTAGGTGACAAAACCGCCGATGACCAACACGGAGCAGGCGTAGAGCCAGGCCGGTTCTTTCAAGACGTAGGGCCGGAACAAGAGCAAGGCCGGCAGCAGGAACAAGGAGATCTCCAGCCCGAGGAGGTTGGTCTCCAACCTGTTCTTCAGCAGAGTGGAAAATTCCCCTCGGAGGCCGAGATCTAATACGCGCACCACCAAGTAGAAACAGAGCAGTCCGCCGAGCACTCGGCCCATCGCTGTCTGCACGGGGAGTTCAAGCTGTTTGCCGAAAGCTCGCCCACTATGCCAGGAGCTGAACAACACCACCGCCAGGCAACCAGACACGGATGCCAGGAAGCAGAACACGGGCAGCAGAGCCGTGTGCCAAAGAACATGTTGTTTCTCAGGAACGAACGTGAAGACTCCGAGCAAGGAATGCTGGTGAAGAAGAGACAGGATCACCGCGGCCAGGAGGAGCGGCACAGATAGGAGGCCGGGCCAGTCGTGGGAAAGCTGCCAGCCAAGACGCCGGCCAACATTGGGGGCAAAGGCCAGTGCCAGCACGACGATATACAGCAGAATGCACCAGACGGACCCAACCAGAATCGAGTAAGGATTCCAGCCCCCTAGCAGGGGCAGAAGCGTGGCCGGACGGCCCAGTTGAAACACCAGCGCCAGGAGGGCCACCAGGTAACCCAGGAAAGCTACCAACAGCGTAGCCCTCAGGACGGGGCGATAGCGAGTCAGGTTGGACAAGTGAACAACAAACGCCAGGGTAAATCCACCCACGGCTAGGCCTATGCCGCAAAAGGCATTCAGGCCCACCCACAGGCCCCAAGGAAACTGATCGCTGAGATGGGTGCCCTTCCCCAGGCCGTAAACCAGTTGAATGTAAGCCGAAGAAGCGCCACCTAGCATCAGTATGCCGAGAATCCAATGCCAGGGAGTCAGCCGGGACCAGAAAGTCGATTTCCACATGGCCCTTCTCCTTCTGCCTGCTCCGTAACATCTTCCGTCTCCAAGGGCCGGCTTCTCGCTCGGTGCGCGAAACCCGAGTCAAGGGCTGGGCGCATCCTTTGACGTTCCTTCAACAAACTCACCACCAGGTTCACCGTGGCGGGGATGGCTAAGCGCACCGCGGGGTGCATCGGACCCCCGACCGTAGTGCAGTCGGCTCCTTCCACAGCAACGATGTCAACGACAGCGGGCACCGGCAGCTGCAACCGTCGCGCCACCGCCAAAGCCTCAAACAGACCGATGTAGTGCGGGGAACTGCCAAAGACGGATTCGACATCCGTCTCCCTCAGGCAAAGAATGCTTCCTGGCTTGAACTTTCCAGTGAGGATAGTGTCGACAACCACCAGTCGGCGGGTGCTAAGGATGTGATCTAGGAGGTTGAAGCCCGTCTGTTCGGTGCATTCAATCTCCACGCTGGGGAGCGCCAAGCGCTGCAACGCCGCGGCCACGGTGGGGCCCAAGGCATCGTCGGCCAGGAGTTCATTCCCCAAACAAAGAACGCGTGCCTCAGCGTGAGGGGGCGCCTCCTCCGTTCCGGGAGGCGGGCGAGATCCGAAAACGGTGGACTGGTTACTCACGGTGAATACTCCCGTCCAGGTCGCGCCGCAGCGTGGTCAGCAGACGGCCCTGCCGGTCGCGCACCTCCAGCACCAACGGCATGCTGCCCGGCAGCGAGTGGGTGGCACAGGCGTGGCAGGGATCGTAGGCGCGGAAGGCCATCTCCACCATGTTCAACACACCCTCGGAGACCTCCTTGCCGGAGATCAGGCCCTTGGCCGCCTTCTCCACGCTCATGGCGATGCGGGCGGCGTTGTTCTGCGTGGCGACGATGAGGTTGGCCTTCTGAATCACGCCGCGTTCATCGGTCTGGTAGTGATGAAAGAGGGTGCCGCGCGGGGCCTCGACCACTCCGATGCCTTCCTTGGGCGTTGCCGTCGGCAGGGTGCGGACGTTGGGATCGGTCAGGCCGGGGTCGTCCGCCAGTTCCTTCATGCGCTCGGCGGCGTAGAGGAGTTCCACCACCCGGGCCCAATGGTTCGCCAAGGTGTGATGGACGGGCTTGCCCCCCAGGGTGGCGAAGTATTTTTCATAGGCTTCCTGGGCCAACGGGGTGGCCATGCCGTCGGCGGCATTCAAGCGGGCCAGCGGCGCCACCGAGTAGATGCCGCTCTCGACCCCATCGGTAAAGCCCTTCCAGCCCACCGGCTTCAGGTAGCAGAACTTCACGTAGCTCCAGGGCTCGACGTGCTCGGCGACGTAGTCCAGGTACTGCTGGCCGCGAAACCGGGTCAACTCCTTGCCGTCGGGATTCACCACCCGAATCATGCCGTCGTAGAAGTTGACGTGGTTGTTCTCATCCACCAAGCCCATGTAATAGGTGCGATGGGTGAAGGTGTCGGAGGTGATGAGGCTGACGTAGTCGCTGTTCTTCAGCACCACCGTCTCGAAGATCCCCAGGGTAAACTGAGCGAACTCCACCGCCTCGGCGGCGACCTGCTGGAACTGCGCCTGATCCTCGACGGTGATGCGCTTGGCCACGCCCCCGGGCAGGCCCAGCACCGGATGGACGACCTTTCCGCCCGCCAGGATGATCAGCTCGCGCAGCCGCCGGCGCATGGCGATAACCTTCTTCCCCACCTCCACGCCCACCTTGGCAATCACGCCGAGCACGTTGCGCTCGGCTGCCGGGGCGCTGGGGCCGACGACAAAATCGGGCCCGCCCAGGAAGTAGAAATGGAGGGCATGGTCCTCGGTCATGAAAGTGCTGTAGACCAGCTCGCGAATCTTTTTCGCCGTCGGGGGCGGATCTACCTGGTAGAGGTTGTCCAGGGCCTTGGTGGCGGCCATGTGATGCGCGGTGGGACAGACACCGCAGATGCGGGAGGTAATCTGCGGCATGTCCTCCGCCAGCCGTCCCTGGACAAAGCGCTCGAAGCCGCGCAGCTCCGGGACCTGGAAATAGGCGCGCTCGACCTCGCCCGCCTCATCCAGAAAGACTTCGATCTTGCCGTGCCCCTCCAGCCGGGTGATGGGGTCAATGGTGATCCTTCGCCTCTGCAGGTAGGCTTCACTCGCCCTTTTCTGGGCTTCGTTCCAAACTTCTTTCGTCGGTTCTGTCATCGCCGTTCCCTCTTTGCTCACGAAGATGAGTGCAAACTACGAATCGGCCTCCTCCTCTTAACAGCAAGACGCCAATGCCAGCTCCGGGGACACCAACTCGCTGCCGATCCCCAGGCGCTTGGCCGGAATCCCCAAGGCCAGCCCCAGCAACTGGGTGAAGTACAGTACCGGCAGCGACAACTCCGTGCCGAACTCCCGATTGACCTGGCTCTGATAGCATTCCAGATTGATCTGGCACAAAGGACAGATGGTGGCGATCACCTCCGCCTCCTGCTGGACCGCGCTCTGCAAGAGGTCGCGCACCATACTGAGGGCCGCTTTGCGGTGGGTGATAATCAGGGAGCCCCCACAACAGCGGAGCTTGGGCGGGTAGCTCACCGGCACGGCTCCGATGGCGGCCAGCAACTCCTCAAAGAAGTGCGGGCCCTCAATGTCTTCGTGATCTTTCCGCGGCCGCATGAGTTGGCAGCCATAGTAGGGGGCGACCCGAAGTCCTTTGAGCGGATGCGTCACCCTCCGCTTGATCTCTTCCAGCCCGACGCCGTGAACGAACACTTCAATGACATGGTGCACGCCAATAGTGCCCGAAAACTGCAGGTTGTCTTCGCTGAGGGCGAGGTTAATGTGTTCCGCCAAGTCCGCGTCTTTTTTCAGGTGGGCGTTGGTGAAGTACATGTTCTTGTAACAGCCGCTGCAGGGAGCCACCAGATCCAGGTGCTCTTTCTCCGCCATGGCCAGGTTCCGCGCGCACAAGGTGTGAGCCAGAATCTCATCAATGTGAAAATAGGCGGTCGCCCCGCAGCAATTCCAATCCTCCAACTCCTTGAGCTCGATGCCCAGGGCGCGGGCGGTCTCGATGGTGGAGAGGTGGTAGCTGGCGGCCATACTCTCCAACGAGCACCCCGGAAAATAGGCATAGGTCTTCATGCCGGCCTCGCCAAAGGAATAATCCGGCTCAGCATGCGCCGGAAATTCTTGGCGCGCTTGACCTGCGAGGGAATCAGCGGCAGCCTGCCTTTGAGGAAGAGAGCCAGCGCCGTTCTCATTTCGCCCAGCAAGCCTCGCAGCCCCGCGTGGAAGATGAAGGCAGGAGCCAGGGCGGGCTCAAACGATTTTCCTGTCCGTACAATCATGCGGGCAAAACGCCGAGAAAAGTCGGGGCCGATCAATCCCTGCGGATACTGATTCCTCCACAGCGAATAGCGCTTGAGCCCGTACATCATGTCGGCAATATTGATGCCGCGCGGACACCTGACCGTGCAGGAATAGCAAGAAGCGCAATACCAGAAGGCGTTGCTGGCGAGCACCTCCTCCTTCAGGTCGGCGGCAATCATGGCGATGATTGCCCGGGGTGAATGGTCCATGAAAGGAGCGGCCGGACAGGTCGAGGAACACGTCCCGCACTGCATGCAGACAAGGAGGGGGCTTCCCTCCGCGGCATAGAGGAGGTTGGCCACCTCCTGGCTGAAGGAAGGCTTAGCGATCACGCTGCTCCTCGCTTTCTCTCTGGCGCCTTTCTCGCTTCGGCCGCCTCCAACAAGGTTCTCACCTTCTCCAGCAGCAACTCAGGCTCCACCGGCTTCTCCACCAGCTCATCGACCGGGACAAAGTGCGGATGCACCGCCTGCCCCGGGAAGAGAAAGGCGATCTGTTCGCGAATGCCGGTGATGATCAACACCGGGATCTGACTCAGGCGGGGATCCTTGCGGAGCTTGCGGGCGATCATGATGCCCTCGGCGCCGCGCCCCATCATGATGTCGAGCAAGAGCAGGTCATAGTGCTTGCTCTGCAAGGCAGCCAGACCGTCCTTGGGATTGTAAGCGGCCTCGGTCTCATAATCGGCTGCCTGGAGAATCGACGCGATGGCCTCGACAAAATCGGGGTCATCATCAACAATCAACAGTTTCTTCCGCGGACTCATGCCAAACCTCCTTTGTGCGGGGTGACCAACACCCCCGCGTCGGCAGGAGACTGATGAACCTTGGCCCCGCCCAAGGCGGGCAGGTTGATCACGAAAGTGCTTCCCTTGCCCGGCTGGCTCTTGACCTCAATCGAACCGTCGTGAGCCTCGACAATGCGCCGGCTGATGTTCAGCCCCAGCCCGCTACCCGTCTCGGCAGCCTGGGCTGACTTGGTCCGGTAAAAGCCAGTCAAGAGAAGCGGGAGATCCTCTTCGGCAATGCCCACGCCCGTGTCGGTTACCGAGAGCAAGACCCTTTCTTCTTTGGCTTCCGTCTTGACGACTACTTGGCTGCCTTCGTGGGAGTACTTCACTGCGTTGCCCACAATATTGACCACCGCCTCGGCCAAAGCCCCCGCGTCCCCGAAGACCTGCGGCGACGGCTCCTCCAGTAAGGTCGCGATCTCAATGTTCTTCCGAACCGCCTGGGGAGATACACTCTCGATGGCTTGCGAGACGACGCCGCTCACACTTACCGGGACGAACTTCTCCTTGATCTTGTCGATGTCGACCGAGAACACCCGCAGCCAGTTGTGGATCAGCTTCAGCAGGTCGTCGACCCGGACCTTCATTCGCTCCAACCGCGCCCGTTGGCTTTCCGTAATCTGGCCGGCCAATTCCCCCAGCAGGACAAAGAGGTTTTGCTGGAGGGCGCTGACCGGCGCCTTCAGCTCGTGGGAAACGATGGCCGCGAACTGTTCCCGCAGAATCTCCTTCTCCCTTCTCAGGGCGATGGTCTCCAGCACCAAACGCCTCTTCTCCAGCCCGCGCCGGGTGATGAGGCGAAACTCGTCCGGGGTGAAGGGCTTGGGCAGGAAATCGTAAGCCCCTTTTTTCATAGCTTCGACGGCGGAATTCACGGTGGCGTAACCGGTAATGACAATGGCCACAACCGTCGGATCCAGCTCGCGCAGTTTTTCCAGCACCCCCATGCCCGGCAGCCCAGGCATCTTCAGATCCACAAAGACAAGATCGGGCTCGAATTCGCGTACCAGCCGCAAGCCGAGATTCCCCTCGCTGGCGGTGGCAATCTGGTAGTTCGCGCCGGCCAGGATCTCGGTGCAGGAATCCAGGACGACCGCTTCGTCGTCAATGATCAGGATCTTCGGCTTAGGCAGCACAGGCCACCGCCTCCTTCTTGGTGGTGATCGGTAACCGAACCACAAAGGTGGTGCCCTTCCCGACCTCGCTCTCCACCGAAATCGTGCCCTGGTGCTCCTTGATGATGCCGTAGCTGATGGCCAAACCCAGGCCGGTGCCGTGGCCAGCCTCCTTGGTGGTAAAGAAGGGATCGAACATCCGCTCTATGTTTTCTTCACTGATTCCGTGGCCAGTGTCGGTTACTTCCACTTCCACACAGTTGTCCACCGCATCGAGCCGGGTTGCCAGCGTCAGTTGCCCTTCGCCGTTCATGGCTTCGGCAGCATTCATAATCATGTTGATCAGGACCTGCTGGATTTCTGAAGGGTCGACGGTGATCAAGGGGAGGTTGTTCCGCAACTCTTTTCGGACCCAGATGTTGTGGAAGAGCGCCTGGTTCCCAACCAGGGATACGCAATCTTCCACGAGAGCATTGATGTTGGTCGGCCTCTTCTGCGGCTGGCGCGGGCGGGAAAAGTCCAGCAGCGCCCGGATGATGGTGGTGCAGCGGTTGGCCTGCTGCACGAGCTTCTGAACCGACTCCCGCTGCGGACTCTCGCGCGGCATCCTCTCCAGCAGGAGGTGGGAATAGCTGACGATCCCCTGCAGGGGATTGTTCAGCTCGTGCGCCACATTGGCGGCCAGTTGGCCGATGATCGCCAACCTTTCCGACTCCATAATCCTGTTGCGCGTAAATTCCTTCAGCCGCTCATCCCGCGTCTGCAGAGCGAAGGCCATGGCATTGAAAGAGTCGGCCAACTCGCGCAACTCGTCCTGGGAGGCCACCTCGACGCGCGCATCCAGGTGGCCGTGCGCCACTTCCCTGGACGCCGACACCAGCTTCTGGATGGGGACGGAAATCCTTCGGGAGATGAAGTAGGCCAGCGCCATGGAGCCGGCCGCCCCCAAGAGGGTGAGCGCCAGGAAGATAACAATGCTGCGGTGTTTGATATCGAGATACTTTTGCTCCAAGATACCCACGTAGAGGATGCCGACGATCTTGCCCTCGATGTTCCGGATAGGCTCATAGGCGGTGATGTACCAGTCGTTGACCACATAGGCGCGTCCGACCCACGGCTTCCCTTCTTTGACCACCTGGATGTACACCTCCTCGGACCCCCGGGTGCCGATAGCCCGGGAACCATCGGCATTCCGCACATTGGTGGAGATCCGCAGGTCGTCCTGGAAGATCGTGGCGGTGCCGATATCTTTGCCCTTGTATATGACGCCCTGAAAGACGGTTTGCTTGATCCTGTCCACCAGCTCAAAGTTGCGGTTCAGGAGCTCGCCACCGTAGACGATGCCGATGAGGTTGTTCTGGTAATCAAAGATGGGCGCAGCCGCCTTCAGCATCATGCCGGCGGTTTCTTCGGTCTCCGGGCGCGCGCGGGCCTTGGGAGTCTCGATGAAGCGAAAATGGGCTCGGTCGGCGAGGGCGGGAGATTCCTTTCTCAACTCGTCCGCGGAGACAAGCGCGGTGGCGGCCACCGGCTGCTGGCGCCGGAGCATCTCGCGGATCATCGCGTCCTGGCTTTGATCGTCCCCCCTCTGACCGTTGTTGGTACGGAGCAGCACCACGCCGGAAGCATTGGTTACGCTCAGAATATCGAGCTTCTCGCGGGTCTTGATCTTGACCAGCTCAGCCACGAAGGACGGTTCGAGTTTGCCGTTCAGGAGGGCGTCGCGAAGGAAGAACCGCTCTCCGGTAAAGCGGACGACGTCGGAGACGTGATGCAAGTGGTTCAGGTAGATCTCCCGGGCGGCGTTGAGGTCGGTGCGCACCTTGCTCTGGGCCTCGGAGACGATGCGACTGCCAATGAACTGCACGCCCACCAGAGAAAAAATGACGCTGATGAGAACGATGACCAAGAGAAAGGTCGCAATCAGCTTGGTGGCGATGGAGATCATCAGCGTTTTTCCCTTCTTCCAAGCCTAAGCTGCCTCCAGCTTCTTTCGCCGCAGCCGCGAGGCGGGCAGGGCGTAGCGGTACAGCGTCCCCACTGGATCGGGGATCTTCGCCAGGATGCTCTGAATCTGCTGGTCGTCGTTGCTGTCAACCAGGCAGGCAAGGGCGGACAACGCTTTGGCGCCCTGGTCTCTGACCCGGCTGGTCGGTCCGAAGCAGCCGGTGCAGGGCATGTTGCCCTTAACACAGAGGGCCTCGCAGCCGCCGCGCGTGGCCGGCCCCATGCAAATCACCCCCTGCGCCAGCAGGCACTTTTCCTCGTCGATCAGCACCTCGTGGGGCCGCTTGAACTCGGTCAGGGCCAGGTTTTCGGGCCGGCTGTCCTTGCGGGGACACTCGTCGCAGAGCGCCCGGTCGGGAGCCAGCACCGTACCCTTGGGAGGGAGGTGGCCGCTGAGAAGCGTCTGCACCGCCTCCAGAATGATCTTGGGGGTCGGGGCGCAGCCAGGAATGTAGTAGTCGACGTCCACCACCTGGTCCAGGGCAAGCACCGTGTTGAAGAACCCGGGCAGAGCGACGGCGTGACCGTTGTCCTTGTAGTGCCGCTGCGGCAGGACGCCCTCGGGATTGACAGTGCTAGGCGAGTCGAGATAGGCGGTCTTGAAAATGGCGTCCCGGTCGAACAGGTTGGCCAAGCCGGGAATCCCGCCCAGGTGCGAGCAGGAACCGAAGGCAATCATCAGCTTCGATTTGCGTCGCAGCAAGCGCGCCATCTCTTCCTGCTCGGTGGTGCGGATGGCGCCGTTGAGGAAGGTGGCGAGGAGGGAGCCGTCTGCCATCGCTTCCACGTCCCGGCGCTTGAAGTCGAGGGCCACCGGCCAGAAGACGATGTCGACCGCGGCCACCACATCGAGGATGCTCTCGGCCAGGTCAACCACGGCTTCCTCGCAGCCGCCGCAGGAAGCACACCAGTAGAAGGCCACCTTGGGTTTTTCTTGCTTGGCAGTTTCGGTCGGAGCCTGTGTCATGCTGCCACCTCCTCTACCTCAAAGACTTCTTCCGGCGGCGCCAGCCGCAACGGGCCCAGAGCCCGCACCTTCTCCACCATGTCGTTGACCACGGCCTTGAGTTTGTCGGCCTCGGAGGCCGAGATCCACTCCAGGCGGAAGCGCTCTTCCTCAATCCCCATGTCTTTCAGCATCCGCTTGAGCAGGTGGTAGCGCCGCAGGGCCTTGTAGTTCCCTTCCTGGTAATGGCAGTCACCCGGATGGCAGCCGCCGATAAGGACGCCGTCGGCCCCGAGGGCAAAGGCCTCCAGGACGAACTGGGGGTCCACCCGGCCCGAGCACATCACCCGGATCACGCGAGTGTTGGGGGCGTACTTGACCCGCGAGGTGCCGGCGAGGTCCGCGGCCAGGTAGGTGCACCAGTTGCAGAAGAAGGCCACGATCCTGGGCTCAAAGCCTTCCGCCGCAGTCGGGTTGGTCGTTCCGTGCTTTTCCTCAGCATAAGCCAGTACCCCCTCGATTTCCTCGAAGATTTGCGCGTCCTCGAA
>DATEUS010000385.1:0-2709 GCA_035282985.1 Candidatus Acidiferrales bacterium | reverse complement strand
GAGGGGGAGGAATCTGCTTGTGAGTGGTAATCGGCAGGAAGAAAAGCTAATCCTCGGGTTGGCTAAGACCCCCAACCCTCGTTGTCTCATCCCGCTTCTCCCCTGTTTCCCGCCGCCCAGCTCGCACGCTCAGTGCAGGTGCATCGAGAATTTTCCCACCGGCGGAATGAACCTCCTATGCTAGGCTATTTTCGCAAGGTTGGATAATCAATTGATCGCCCTGGGACGTTCCGAGCGCTAGCCGGGCGGTACGAACCTTCTCCGCCATCTCCGCCGGCCCGCGGGAGCGCGAGCGATGAACCTGACTGCTTTCTTTGCCCTCTTGGGAGGACTCCTGGTTCTGGCCTTTGCCGCCAATCGGCTTTTCGACCGCACTCGCGTCCCCGACGTGGTCGTACTGATGGTGGCCGGCCTGATTCTCGGCCCCGGCTTCGGCCTGGTGGACCCGGCCGAGCTCCACGGCATCACCCGCGCTTTCGGCACCCTGGCCATCATTCTCATCCTCTTCGAGGGTGGGCTCGAGCTGAACATCCGCGACACCCTGCGTCACTCTCCCGGCGGCCTGCTCTTTGCCTTCCTGACCTACGTCGTCAGCTTCGGCGTCACGGCGCTGGTGGCTTGGCGGAGTCTGGGCCTGCCGGCCGCCTCCGCCCTGCTGGTGGGGGCCGTGCTCGGTTGCACCAGCATCGCCATCATCATGCCGGTGCTGGATCAGATTCAGGTGCGCGACCCGGTCAAAGTTACCCTCTTGCTCGAGGCCTCCCTGGGCGAGGTCTTCGCGGTCCTCACCGTCGGCATTCTCATCGACCAAATGGAGCGCGGCGGCCCTGTCCTCGGCGGCCTCATCCGCGAGTTTATGAGCGAAATTGCCGTTGCCCTGATGCTGACCCTGGGAGCGGCTTGGCTGTGGGCCCGCCTGCTGCCCAAACTTTCCAGGCAGCCCTTCTGGCAAGTGCTGACCTTCTCGGCTGTGTTGCTGCTCTACGCCGCCACCCAGGCCGCCGGTGGCAGTGGCCTCATTGCTGTCTTTGGCTTTGGCCTCGGCCTGGCCAACTTCTCCCGTGTTGGTCCTCGCCTGGCTGAAGCGACCTTCGGTGTGGAAGCGCCTCCGGACGAGCCCCACCTGCAAATCCTCGCCTTCCACTCCGAGCTGGCCTTCCTGGTGCGCACCTTCTTCTTCGTTCTCATCGGACTGGTGGTGGATTTCGCCGGACTCATCCGCTATGTCTTGCCGGCGGTCGGCATCCTGGCCGCGCTCTACATTGCCCGTTGGGTCGCCGTGCAATCCAGCCGCTGGGCCTGGCAGGGCATCACCGCGCCGGAACGGGAAACCATCCTCTGGATGCTTCCCCGCGGCCTCATCACCGCCGTCCTCGCCATCCAGGTGTTCGAAGCCCGCGGCGAGGAGTTCTCCTTCCTGCCCGCCCTGGCCTTCGGCGTCATCCTCCTCACTAGCCTCGTCGTTGTCTTCGGCAGCATCCGCGCTCGCAGGGCGACTGAGGCAGCGGCTGCTCATGCCTCCGGTTCGGCTTCCTGAAGTTGCCTCCAACTCTGCGTTGCATCGCTACAGTAAAAGAGCGCATCCTATCGGGTTGAGCCATCCGAGGAGGGAAGCGATGAGGTTTCTTCTTCCGATTGCCTTGATTCTTGCCGGCGTGTTCCTGCTTGCCTGCGCCTCGGCGCCCACGCCGCCCGCCGAGACCACCGCGGCCATTAGCGCTCCCCCGGCCGATGCTGCTGCTTTCGACCCCGCCTGGGCCCGCGACCCGCTCTGGGACGACGGCCAGGCCGAAGTGGCGCTCTACGACGCCCGCCGCCCCCAGTACGGCAAGATCGAATCCTATGAGGCCCTCTTCATCGTGGTCAAAGAGGACTTCAACACCCAGTTCCACGTCAAAGCCGACCCGCCGTTCGAGAACAAACCGCTCCTGCCAGTGCTCAAGCTCAACGCCGTCCACAGCTACTGGACCGACAACTACCCCTACCACTTCCTCGCCAGCGTCTTCGTCCGCCGCGACGACCCCACCGCCGTGGTCAAGCTCACCGTCGGCAGCCAGGAGTGGTGCGGCAACACCTTCAAGGAAGTGAAGACCTGGGGCGGCCGGACGGAGCTTGTCTCCCACAGCTACTTCGATACCGAAGGCGACGGCAGCCGCCCCCTCGACCTCCGTCCCGGCGACCTACTCGAAGACCAACTGCCGCTTGCTTTGCGCGGCCTCGCCTTTGCCCCCGGCCTCGAGACTCGCCGCCGCATTCTCCCCAGCCTGATTTCCAACAACCTGCGCGGCCCCGCCGAGTTTCAGCCCGCCACCATCACCGTGGTCGGCGAGGAAAAAGTGGCCACCGGAGCCGGTTCCTTCTCGGCTTGGAGGGTGAATCTGAAAATGGGCGAGCTGGAGCAGACCTGGTGGTTCGAAAAAGACGCCCCGCACGGGCTGCTGAAGATGGAGTCCTCGGACGGCCGCGCCTGGCTGCTCAAGGCCCGTTCGCGCAAGCGCTACTGGCGCGAGCCGACCTACCACCCCGAAACGTAGGCTCGACAAGTTCGTTCAGCCCAGCGGCCCCCTTGTCCCGAGCGAAGTCGAGGGATGCCGCTGGGGGCCTTCTCCCCGGAAGTATTTTTCCAGTGCCCGCACCAGCGCGGGCACTGTATAGGGCTTCGCTTCCACCGCCACCCGCAAGCCCAGCGCCCGCGCTGTCCGGCTTGTA
>DATEUS010000384.1:0-3738 GCA_035282985.1 Candidatus Acidiferrales bacterium | reverse complement strand
GGGTGGTGATAGTGTCGGCGGTATTGCTCGCCACAATCAGGTTCTGGGCGAGGACGGCGCCGTAGCAGATGACCCACCAGCCAGTTTCCAGCGTTCCACTGGGCGGCAGGGTCAGAGTGACCGAGCCGGCCGCGGCCCGGTTGGTGATGATCTTGCCCAGGTCGCGGTAAGTCATCCGGTAGGCGGCCGTCTTGGCTTCGATGACGAACAGGGGCGGGGCACCGTTGATATAGTTCATTGGCCCTGCTCCTTACGCAACCGTCATGGTCTGCGTCTCTTCAGCGAAGATGAAGGTCAGCCAGCCGGTCCCGTCCCAGACGAACATCCATCCGCCGCCGATGATTTCCGTCGCTGTGGAATACGCCACGCTGTCGGCGGTCAGGTCATTGAAGGTGGTCATGTTGTCCAGGGTGTTGTGAACGGCGACCACCACATTCGAGTCCGCCGCCGAGTAGACCATGCACCACCAGCC
Organism: Candidatus Acidiferrales bacterium; assembly: GCA_035282985.1. Lineage (GTDB taxonomy): Bacteria > Acidobacteriota > Terriglobia > Acidiferrales > 2-02-FULL-67-57 > DATEUS01. The sequence continues at coordinate 3,266 of DATEUS010000384.1, read as the reverse complement.
GGCAGGCACATCGCCAGTGATGGGCAGATAAAGGGTCGGCGTGGTCGCGCCGCGGGTTGTAAACAGGGTGCCCAGGTCGCCGGGCACCATCCGGTAGTCGGTCGTCTTGGCCGCAATCTTGTAGAAGGAAGGTCCGAAGATCATGTTGATTTGCCTTCCGCTTAGGCTTCGAGCCCACTGGCGTACTCGCCGCGAACCAGGCAGTTTTCTCGGGCTCTCCCGTAGCCCCCGTACCACTTCCACCCGAGCACGCCGAACTGGTCCACCGCGCCTTGCATCTTGGGGCCGACGATGGTGCCGAACTCGCTTTCCATCTGGTTGTCCCACAGCTTGACCATCGAGTACGGCGAGCCGTACAGGACGGGGTACACGTTGTCATTGTTGTTGACCGCTTCGCCGACGGCGTGGTCGTACAGCAGCCCGCCGTTGGGGCCAGCGCCGACCACGGTGATCGTGGTCGAGGACGTGGACACCCACTTGACGCGCTCCAGGTTGGCGTCAAAGGTGTTGCCGGTCTCTTCGGTGCCGATGTTCAGCCAGTCGCCGACCGAGATGTTGGAGGCGGAGGCGACTTCGATGGTGGTGCCCAGCGCCTGGTTGGCGGTACCACCCAGGGAGGCGGCGATGGTCGTCGCTACGGCCGAGGCGTTGTCGATGCCCGCGCCGGCGAACACCTTGGCGTCGCCAGAGACAAGCAGCTTGAACGGGCCAACCTTCCCCAACTCGAAGTTGAGGATGATTTCCTTGTCCTGGTAGATGCCGACATTGACGATGTTTCCGCCCACCCGCAGGTTGTAGTACACCGCCGGGTGCATCAGCGCCAGCCAGTTGTTGATGCCTTCGGCGGCGATCATGTACGGGCAGCGCAGGGTCTGGAGCCAGGTCTGGATTTCTGCGATGTTAGCATCCGTCAGAAGGTGCCCAGCAGTGCCAGCGTCGAGCGAGGCGCGGGCCGCGCCTCGCTGGACGAGCGAGCCCTGCAAGGCGGTGTTAATCGCCACCCACTCCACCGAGCGCATCATCTGGTCGCCGATGGCGCGGTAGCGGGCTTCGCCGTAGTCGGTGAACACCTGGGTGTCCACCGCTTCCGCCCAGTCCACCGCGTCGGCGCGGCTGGTGGGGGTGATGACCACGGAGATGTCCCGGAACTGGCGCGGGGTGATGTCCACGGTCTGGGAGATCACGGCGGTGGCGATGGGCAGGACCGACAGGAAGGGCAGGGTGATGGACGAGCCCAGGCGGGCGGCCGTCTCCACCTCGTAGTAATCCTTGCCGGTCGAGAACTGGTCATAGTTTCGGACGGCGGCGGCGGCTTCCAGGTACTTCGAGCCGTACAGCGTCCGAATGCTGTTGGAAAGGTTGCTGGTTGTCTGAGGCATTGCTTATTTCCTTATCGGCGCAGCAAGCCCTCCAGTTGTTTGCCGATCTTGACCATTTCCTTTTGGTTCTTGATCGGGTCACGTTTGAGCTGAGCCAGCCGCGCAGTCAGTTGTTCCGCGTTCTCGGGTGGGCCTGGCGGCGCACCGCCGCTGGGGACCACCGAGAGATTGCCGCTCTCGACCTGCTGGTCGGCAGCGGCCTTGCGCGCCTTGCGGTCCTCTTCCAAGAGCCGCTTGCGCTCCTTCTCCACATCCTCGGCCAGGGCCGCTTTGGCGCGCGCCTTCAGGTCGTCGGCGCTGGTGGCGCCGACCAGGCGGGCGTCGTCGTGGGCGAGACCGTATCCCACGGCAATATCCGCCACGTAGGCGTACCACTGCTGCCACTGTGCCTGCTCGGCCTGACCGTCGTCGTAAGCCCGAGCCTTTTGCAGCACTTCAAGTTGCCCCTCCCAGGCATCGGCCTGCTCGTCGCCGGCGTTCTTCAGCCGGGCGGTAGCGGCCTGGGTGAGCTGCTTGATCTGCTGCTGGTACTGCCGGTGTAGCCGCGCCTGTTCCCGATCTTTCGAAGCCTGGGCCTCTCGCTGGGCCTGAGCCACAGCGGCTTTCACGAGCTTGTCAACATCGGCTGGCGGGGTCGCGGGTACGGCGTTGGCAGGGGTCGAAGCGGTTGCGGCTCCGTTCTGCGCGGGCGTAGTTTCAACCTCGTCCGGCATTTCGAGTCCTTTCGGTTGTAAAAGAAAACGGGCTGCAAAGTTCCTTGGCGGAACTGGCAGCCCGTAGGCTTGGTCTATGCAATTTCCTGTCGTCTTGCCCCCGTCACTTCCGGGGGTTGACCTGCGTGCCGCAGGCAACGCAGGTGAGCGATCAGCGGGCTATCGAATTTCGATGCGCCCTGCCTTCTTTTGCTCAAAGGCCAGGATAACCCCGTCCTCTGTCATAAACAGGATAGCAGGCTTTCCGGCAGAACGCAATATGCGCAATTTTGCCAGGGCGTCCCTCTCCCAAAGTGCAAGCTCTTTCCAGCCTTCGGAACGGGTAAATGACAGCCCACGATCCAGTGTCATCTCAGGAACCGTTACGACGGTCACGTCAGCCCCGTCCGGCTGGGGCGCTGCTGGTAGACGCGCAGCACCTGCGGGTACACCCGCTCGCCCCGGTAGTTGTCATCCCGTCCGGGCGTGCGGCCTTCCGCTTGCATCACGTACTCCTGCCAGACGTAGAAGGCGGACATCAGCCGACCAAACTGTTCCGACCCCTGAGCCTGGATGAACTGGATCAGGCGGGGGTGCTGCCGCAGATACCCCACTTGCTCGAACTGCCCGGCCAAGTGCAGGAAGTCCCACAGCTCCACCCACAGGTCGGGCTTCTCGGCCTTGAGCTTGCCGGAGAAGTCCAGCCATTCACCGATGAGCGCGGCCGATGGGTCGTCAAGCGGGAGACCTTCAGCAGTTGGTGCCGCTGCTCTTGGACGCCTACCGCCACCACCCTGCCGGGGCTTGCTGCCCGGCCCGCCCAGAGGGGTGTAGACCTTGCGGGGTGCCCCGGCAACCCCACCGCCGCGGCCACCCGCGCCACCCGCCCCGCCGCCCCTTGGTTGGCCTGTGCCTTCCATGAACGGCCCCGCCTGCTCACCTGCGGTCGGACCCAGGTAGGGCCCATAGGTGAACCCGCCGCCCTTGCGCTTTTCCCGGTCAATGTTCTGCTTGGAGAGCTTGACTTCCCCATCTTCCCCAATGTTGACGTTCAGGCCCAGGATGTCCGACAGGGCCGAGACAGACGGGTAATCATAGGCCCGCGCCTGCCCTGCCACCAGCCCCGCATCGGCGAAGGCTTTACCCAAGGCGGTCAACTGGGCCAGTTGCGCGTCATCCATGCTTCTCAGCAGGG
>DATEUS010000383.1:0-5465 GCA_035282985.1 Candidatus Acidiferrales bacterium | reverse complement strand
CCGAGCCCGACGGCCCCATCAGGGCGAGAAAGTCGCCGCGGGGAACCTCCAGGTCCAGCCCCTGGAGGACGTCGATGCGCTCGCCGCCGCGCTGGAAAACTTTGTGCAGGTCTTTCACCTGCACCAACGTGTTGTCGTCTGCCCTCAAGACTCCCTCCGCTTGCTGCCGTGAATGGTTCGCAGGACTCAGCGAACCAGGACCCGGTCGCCGTTGGCCAGCTCGGCCGGCCCTTCCACCACTACCTGCTCCCCCGCGCTCAGGCCCGAGACCACCGCCACATCGTCGCCCGCAGTCGCTCCCAAACGAACGGCGCGCCGCTCCACCCGGTTCTGGCGAAGCACGTAGACCACGTCCTGTCCGTCCTGGCGGCGCACCGCTGCGCGCGGAATCAGCAGCCACCGCTGCGCGCTGCTCTCCCCCGGCTCTTCCGTCCCGAGGAAAGTTACCTTCACCCCCATGTCGGGCAGAATACGCGGGTCGAGTTTCTCGAAGGCGATGCGTACTCGAACCGTTGCCTTCTGGCGGTCGGCGGTGGGAACCGGCGTGATCACCCGCGCCGGAATGCGCCAGTCGGGATAGGCGTCGAGAATGGCCTCGACCCGCTGCCCGGGCTCGACTCGGGCGATGTAGCTCTCGTTGACGTCCACCTCGATCTCCAGCGAGCTCATATCCACCACCGTGCAGATGCCGGTGCGGGTAAAGCCGCCGCCGGCCGACACCGGCGAAATCATCTCGCCCGGCTGGGCGTCCTTGGACACCACCACGCCGTCGAAGGGCGCCGCGATGATGGTGTCGTCGAGTTCGCGCTGGCGGACGCCCACCTGCCGCTCGGCTACCGCCACCTCCTCGCGGCCCAGCTCGAGTCGCGCCTGGAGCGAGTCGCGCTCAGCCTGGGCGGCGTCGAGCGCCGCCTGGCTGGAGACGCCCTCAGCCACCAGCTTGCGTGTGCGCATCAGGGTCAGCCCGGCTTCGTGCAGCCGGACTTCGATCTCGGCCAGGGCGCGCCGGGCCGCCTGCAACTGGGCTTCGTCCAAGGCCAAGTTCACCCGCGCGGTGGCGGCGTCGAGCCGCGCCAACAGTTGCCCCTCGCGAACCCGCATCCCTTCCTCCACCAACACTTCCACCACTTTGCCGGTGATCTTCGACGACACGGTAGCGCGCCGGCGGGCGGTAACGTAGCCGGAGGCGTTCAGCACCGGCGCCGCCTGGGCCGCCGCGCCCTCCCGCACCGCAGCCGTGCGCACCGTGGCGGCCTGGGCACTGCCCCACCACCACCAGCCCCCGAGAGCCAGCACCACCGGGATGGCAAGCAAGAGCCACAACCAGCTACCCACCTTTCTGTCCTCGGGGCTGCGGTCGATGCGCAGTTCTTTCAGGAGATCTTTCTTGTCGGGCATGGCCGTCGTTCCGGCGCCAAACTCAAATGATAAACCAAAAACGCTGGCTGCGGCGCCTCAACCGGCCCCGCTCAGCGAAGGCTCTGCAGCTCCTCGCTCAGCCGCTTCGTGGCGTCCTCCAGCCGTTGCCGCTGGTTCCAGAAATCTGCCCATGGGTCACCGCGCTGCTCCACCCGCCGAAGTATCGTCTTGAGGTTGAACCGCTCCGGACGCAGACTCGCCCGCAGTTCGCCCGGCTCCAGCGGGGCCGAAACCGACGCTTGCGGGAACGCGCGCACGGTGTAGGGTGCGGCCAGGGGACGCCCGAAAGCGTTCTGGTGGACGTCAATATAGACCTTACCCCGCGCCCGCTTGCCCACCGCGCGCTCTTGCGTCACCCGCTCCCGCTCTTTGCTTCCCACCAGCCGAGCCACAATCTCGGCAAAGGCGCGCACTTGTTCGTAGCTGTAGTCACGCTCCAGCGGCAGGTAGAGATGCAGGCCAGTGGCGCCCGAGGTTTTCACAAACACGCGCAGCCCGAGCCGCCGCAGCTTGGCGTAGAGGGCCTGCGCCACCGCCACCACGGTGGAGAACTTCGTTCCGTTCGTCGGGTCGAGATCGAAGAAAACATAGTCGGGTGACTCCAGGTTGTTGCGGCGGCTCGACCAGGGATTGTGGTCGATGCAGCCCAGGTTGGTCAGATAGAGCAGCGCCGCCCGGTCGTTGGCGACAAAGTAGTGAACCTCCTCCCGCCGCTCCTCGGAATGCACCGCCACCGTCGTCAACCACTCCGGCACGCCTTCGCCGGCCTCTTTCTGAAAAAAAGCTTCACCCTCGATGCCGTCCGGATAGCGGCGCAGAACCAGCGGCCGGTCCTTCAGGTAGGGCAGCACAAGTTCGGCCATGCGGTAGTAGTAGGCCAGCAGTTGCCGCTTGGTGACGCCCGGCCGGGGAAAGTAAACCTTGTTCAGGTTCGAGAACCGCAGCCGTTTGCCTTCCAGCTCCACCGTGACCGTCTCGGCCCGGCCGCGAAACAGCTCGCGCTCGATCTCTTCCTTCTTCGTCAGCAGCCGGCCGACGACCGCCGGCGGCGCCACCACCGCCGGCGCACGGCTGAGCGGCGTTTCGGCTTCGAGCTGGCACTCCTCCGGGTCGAGGTCTTCCCGCAGTCCCAGAAACACCGGGTGCCGCAACCGCTGCTCCCGCGTCCAATTCGCGTACTCCACCTGCGCCACCAACTGCGGTTGCGTCCAGTAGACGCGCTCCTTGGTCTCCGGCACGGCGGCGAAGGGACAACTCTTGACCTCGATTCTCTTCAGTTGTTCATAGATGGCCTTCTGCCCCTTGCGGGTGAAGCCGCTCCCCACGCTGCCCACAAAGCGAAGCTTCTTTCCCTCGTAGAGTCCCAGCAGCAGCGCGCCGAAGAACTCCCGCCCGCCGCGCGGCTCGGTCCAGCCGCCCACCACCGCGTCCAGCTCCTGCTTCACTTTGAATTTCACCCAGTAGGGGCTGCGGCGGCTGACGTAGGGGCTGCGGGCGTGCTTTCCCACAATCCCCTCCAGGCCCTGCTCCCGCGCCAAAGCAAAAAGCTCCTTGCCCTGTTCCTCGACGTGGTCGGAGTAGCGAAACGGGTCGCGCGGATCGAGCAGGCGCCGCAGAAAGCGCTTGCGGTCCACCAGCGCCACCTCGCGCAGGTCGTACCCGTCGCAGTACAGGATGTCGAACAGGTAGTACGTCACCGGTGCCTGCCGCCGCAGCGCCGCCGAGGGACGGCTGACGTGCATGCGCGACTGCAAGCGCTCGAAGTCGCCCCGCCCGCGCTCGTCCAGCACAACAATCTCTCCATCCACGATGGCCTGCTTGGCCAGCAGACGCTCCGGCAAGACGCCCAGCTCGGGATACTGCTCGGTGATCACCTGCCCGGTCCGCGAGCGCAGCTCCACTCGCCCCTTCTCCACCCACGCCAGCGCCCGCACGCCGTCCCACTTGATTTCGAAAACCCACTCCGGATCGGAGAAGGGTTTGTCCGCCAGCGTCGCCAGCAGCGGCGACACTCGCGCTGGCAGCGGCGCCGGTCGCGCGCCCTCCAATTCCGACGGCCGGGGATAGTGCGGCCCGGGCGTGGGCGGCAAGCCTTCCGCAATTTCGCCCAGCGTCCGCCCGCTCAGCACCGAGCCGTCGTGGTCGTCAATGTCCCACGCCAGGTCCACACCGGCATCCCGGTGCTTGATCAGCAGCCACTCGTTGCCCTTCGCGCTCCGCCCCGCCTGCCTCAAGTCGCCTGCCCGCCGCGAATCTGTGGCAGGCGGGCTGGCGGGCAGGTTGTGGCGCGCCAGCACGCGCCGGGTGTAGGCATCAATCACAAAGACGGGGCGGCCAGCCGCGTAGAGCAGGATGGAATCGGCCGTCTCTGGCCCCACGCCCGTCAGCGACAACAGTTCCGCCCGCAGCTCCTCGGTACTGCCCCGGAGCAGCCGGGCCACCGAGCCCGAATCGGGCGAGCCGCCATTGCGTCCATGCAGGTGCCGGACGAAGTGCCGGACGTAGCGCGTCTTCTGCCGGAAATAGCCGGCGTGGCGCAGGAGTCGCGCTAAGCGGGAGGGGGGCACTTGGTTCAGTCTCTCGGGGGAGAGCAGTCGCGCGCGGCGGAGGTTGCCCAGGGCTTTTTCTACGTTGGCCCAGCTTGTGTTCTGGGTGAGCAGTGCGCCCAGGATGACCTCGAAGCGCGTCCGCCCGGGCCACCAGCGCTGGGGGCCGAAGTGGCGCAAGAGGCGGCGATAGTAGCGGGCGAGTTTACCCCGTTCCGAAGCTTCGGGACGGGGCGTGCGCCGGTGGCCACTGTGAGAAACATTGCCCGGAGGCATAACAGCAGCAAGATAGTCTTGGCTCAGGGGCAAGTCAAGGCAACGGCCTGGCCCGTGTGGGCTATAATCAACTGCGATGCCGACAGAAGTAGTCAGGGCGACCAAGGAATCTTTCCGCGCCGAGCTCGAACGCCTCGTCGAGAACTTCGCCGCCAATGAGGACGAGTTCACTTCGCCCGGGTACCCCGAGGCACAAGTGCGCGTTGACTTTCTCGATCCCCTGTTCCGCGCTCTCGGCTGGGACATCGAGAACCGCGCCGGGCTCCCCTACGGCAGCCGTGATGTCATCGTCGAAAAGGGAGCCGAAGAGGGAAACCCCGACTACACCTTCCGCACCGGCACCATCCCCAAATTCTTCGTCGAGGCCAAAGCTCCACACGAAGACGTTGACAAAGAGCGCCACGTCCTACAAGCCAAGCGCTACGCTTGGAGCACGAAGGAAACCTACGCCGTCGTTCTCACCGATTTCGAGGAATTCCGCTTCTATGACGCCTCGCTCGAGCCCGACCCGAACCAGCCCCACTACGGCGAGCGCATCCACCTGCGTTACACGCAATACTTGGACAACCTCGACAAGCTCTGGGGGTTGTCGCGCGAAGAGGTTGCTAAGGGATCTATCGACCGTCTGCTCATCCCTGACCGCGAGAAGCGCGCCCTTCGTTTCAAGAGAGAAGTAGACGAACGCTTCCTCGACGATATGAGCCGCTGGCGCGCCGAAATGGCCCAGGCCGTTCACAAGCGCAACCCCAAGCTCGACGCGGCCCAACTCACCGACATCGTCCAGCGCCTCCTCGACCGGCTCATCTTCATCCGCGTCGCCGAAGACCGCCGCATCATCGAGCACCGGTGGCTCTGGGAGCGGGTCCAGCTCTGGAAGGGGATGGGCGGCAAGAAATCTCTCCTCCCGATGCTGAACGACCTTTTCCAAGAAGTGAACGCAGACTTTAACGGTGAAATCTTCCGAGCACACCCGTGCGAACACATCGACCTGCACGATTGGAGCCTCGGCAAGATTGTCGAAGAACTCTACGCCCCGGCCAGTCCTTTTCGCTTCGACAAAATCCCGGTTGACATCTTCGGCGCTGTCTACGAGCGCTACCTCGGCAAGACCATCTATGTGCGCGGAAAGCAGGTCAGGGTCGAAGACAAGCCGGAAGTGCGCAAGGCGGGCGGCGTTTACTACACCCCCAAGTACATCGTGGACTACATCGTCAAGAACACCGT
>DATEUS010000382.1:0-5144 GCA_035282985.1 Candidatus Acidiferrales bacterium | reverse complement strand
CACCGCAGCCCCTGTATCCCATCCCCGCTACCCCGTAATTGCTGAGCGCGGTGGCACACAACTTCGCACGCCGCGCCCGACTGCAATTGTCGATACGCGCGAGCAAAATCCGTTCTCCTTTGCCCGTTTTAGGGGTTGGTTTGCTGGAGTCGCGAGAAGGCCACTGAGACTCGGTGACTATTCAGTCGCCGGGATGGAGGAAATTTGTACAGTCGAACGAAAAGACCTTCCTGACCTAGTTCACTCCTTTACTGCCGAACGCTCGGTGTTCGTGGAACGTCTTCGGGAAATGACCAACTGTCCGCATCGACTGTTGGTCATCACCGCTGCCCTCAGCCAGGTAAAGTCGCCCTACTCCCACAGCAAAGCCAACCCCAACCGAATCACGCAATCGCTGATTGCCGCCCTGGCAGGTTTGCAGGTGCCGTTTCTGTGTGTAGAAACCCACGAACTAGGAGAGGAGGTGGTTGCCTCGTATTTGTACCAGGTCTTCCTCTATCACTGGCTGGAAACCAATGGCTACGAACGCGTCCTAGCCGAGAATGACCTGTAAACGCGCGCAGGCAAGTCAACGCGAAGAGCTACTGCGGGAAGTTCAGGCGGCGTGCGAGAAGAGTTCCCGGGCTACCCGTTCCAGCTCGGAGCGGTTCTCGACGCCGCGCGACCAGCGCTCGGGGATGGCGCTGAGGCCGTTGTAGGCGCCGCTGAGCGCGCCGGCAACGGCGGCGATGGAATCGGAGTCGCCGCTGCAGTTGACCCCGGCGAGAACGCTGGCGCGGTAATCCTCCGGAGTACGCAGAAAGCAAAACAGCCCCGAGACCACCACGTGGTCGCCCGAGCCGGTTTCGCCAATCTGAGCGAACGCGGCCGGGGCATCGTCACCCGCGCACTGTTTGACTTTTTGCAGGGCGGCTTCCATCTCCGTGCTGAGCGGCGCGGCTACACGGAGGAGGTTGTCCAGCAGTTCGTCTACCGGCTCCTTTTCCAGGACGTGCGCCACTGCACAGGCATTGACGACAGCGGCGGCTACAGCGATGGGGTGGGCGTGAGTGATGAGGGCACTCTGTTCGGCAACGTGCCGGAGTTTCTCCCGGTCGCGGCAGAAGTAGAGGGCGAGAGGCGCGACGCGCATGGCCGCGCCGCAGCCCTTGGCGTCACGGATGCCGCTCTCGTTCCACGCCACCCCGCGCGCCAGGTTGGCGCAGGCCGCCAGGGTGGACAGGCCAGGGCCACGGGCGCTGTCCGAGCTCTGGTACCAAGCGAGGAATTGGCGGGCCATCGCCTGCATCAGTTCGTCAACAGACTTGTCGCCTGCTTCCAGCAGGGCGCGGGCCACCGCCAGGGTCAACTGGGTGTCGTCGCTGTAACTGCCCGGCGGGTGGCCGTGGCGGGAGGCAAAGTCGCCGAGGCCGAGCGGCCCGTACTTCTGGTGGATCTGGCGAAGGGACATCCCCTCCACTGGGTAGCCGAGGGCGTCACCCACTGCCAGCCCGACCAGGCAGCCGAGGTATTGTTCTGCCGCAGGCATCGTTTGACCCACTCCCGCGCTGCTAGTCTAGCGCGAGCGGAAGCAAATGGCAGCGGTCTTTTCGGCCTGTTCCGGGACTTGCCTAGCCTTGCGAGTTCCCCTTCGCCGTCGCTCCCAGGCCTTACTGCAGTCGGAAGTAGCCCACGAAAGGGATGGAAATGACAACGCCGCGATTGCGCCGATTCCGCGGCGTGAGAATTACCCGGCGGTCGAAGAAGCGATTGTAGCAACCGACCTTCTTGGCCAGGCCCGGCGGGACGTCGCAGTCGCCCCAGCCGACCTTGCGGCCGCGGTCCCATCCCGGCGGGCGACCTTGGCGGCCGTCAAGATCAATGCGCGGGAAAACGACTACAACGCCTCGCCGATCACGTTCACGCCATCTTTCCTCCAGGTTGATGAAGACCCCGGGCGGGTGGGGGTTGGCTTGCCTGTGTGCGGCCACCTGTTTCTGATGACCCTGGGCCCGGCCACGGTTCATGGCCTGAAGCGGAGCGGAGCCCAGTAGATAGAGTGCAATGAGAGCGCTAGCAGTTGGCATGAGTTTCCTGTGCATCTCACACCTCCTGTCTGTATAAAGCTATACATTGGGATGCGTCATGGTCGGTACGGGGTGGCCCGGGCCTGGTCCGCACCCGTAGATAACAACGCCCCTGGTCGCGTTCGTATTGGTTCAGTAGAATCGCGGCGACGCAGTCACAGAGGAGAACTTCGATGAAATACCGCCTGCTGGGCAAAACGGGACTCAAAGTGTCGGAACTGTGTCTGGGAACGATGACCTTCGGGTCGAAGTTCTTCCATATCGGCGTGGTGAACCAGGAAGGCGCCAACCAGATGGTGGCGCGCGCGCTCGAAGCCGGCATCAACTTCATCGACACGGCTGACGTGTATTCCTTTGGGGAGTCGGAAGAAATACTCGCCCGAGCCCTGAAGGCCGCTGGGGCTAAGCGCGAGTCAGTGGTGATTGCCACCAAGGTGATGGGGGCGATGAGCCAGGAAGCGTGGGACGGCAGCGGCGACGTGAATGACCGCGGACTGTCACGCAAGCACATCTTCGAGGCCTGCGAAGCGAGTTTGAGGCGGCTGGACACTGACTACATAGACCTCTATCAGGTGCACGGCTGGGACCGGCTGACGCCCATGGAAGAAATTCTCCGAGCTCTCGACGACTTGGTGCGGCAAGGCAAGGTGCGCTACCTGGGCTGCTCAAACTGGGCGGCGCGGCAACTGGCGAAAGCGCTGGGCCTGGCCGAAGGACGCGGTTGGGAGCGATTCGTCAGCCTGCAAGCCTATTACTCCCTGGTGGGACGAGACCTGGAGCACGAGCTGCTGCCGCTCTGTGTGGAGGAGGGACTGGGTGTGCTGCCGTGGTCGCCCTTGGCGGGTGGTTTCCTGAGCGGAAAGTACAGCCGCAAGAACCCGAAACCTGCCGGGGCGCGGCGCAGCGAGTTTGACTTCCCGCCGCTCGATCTGGAGCGCGGCTACGAGACGGTGGACACACTCGCGGCCGTGGCGACTACGAAAGAGGCAACGATTCCGCAAGTGGCGCTGGCCTGGCTGCTGGCGCAGCCCGGAGTGGCCTCGGTCATCCTCGGCGCGAAGACCATCGAGCAGTTCGAGGACAACCTAGGGGCGGCTGAACTGGAGCTAACCCCGGCGGAGCTGTCTCGCCTTTCGGCTCTCACGCCACCGCCGCTGCTCTACCCGCAGTGGATGATCGAGTTCCAGAGCCGAGGGCGCTAGGGCCGGGCGTCGGCGAAAACGATCCGCTACGGCCTCAAGGCTTTTCATCGGTGAGGCCGGACGCTGAGAAAGTGACGCCCCAGAAGGTGGCGCTGGGAACAGAGAGTTCGACCGCAATGCGCGGAACTCCATCCGGTTGGGTGGGATAGGTGGCCACGACGTGGGCGCGAGTCGACTGGCGGGTCTTGTGGTGGATCAGCTCTACTTCCGTGCCCCGGGGAAGATGGATGTTGATTCGCAGCAGGGCGCCATGGGCGTTGACCACTTCGGTGTGAGCTGACTCGCGGACCCGTACGCCATCGCTTCGCCTCCACACCACGTCGATGGGGATGACCAAGAAGACGCGCTGACTTCTCCGCCGATTCTCTGCCGGAGGAGTTGCGGTCGGGTCTCGGGTTGGCAAGAGTCAACTCCGCTTTACGGGCAGCGCCCCCAATAGGGAGCCACTTGGCCGGGAGTGTAGAGGAAAAAGGTGAGCCCGTCAAAGACCGACGACTTTCTTCTTGCTTTCCGCCGTCGAATCGGGGAGACTTCGAACCCCCATGCCGCTGCTCCTCCAGTTTCCCTCCTTGGTCCTGCTGGCGGCCTGGTTTTTGTTGGCCGGCGGGGCGTTGCTGATCGCCGTACTGTTTCTATTCTACGTGTTGACGGAAAAGTAACCAAGTTTTTTCGGCGCCGACCTGCCTGCGGGGGAGGAAGTTTTCTGGTCAGCTTCCGGGCGGGAACTGTACGCGCGCGCGCTCACCCACTTGGTCGAGCAGGTAAAGTTTCAGTCGGGCTCTCACCGCCGGGGAGATTTCCAGGAATTGGATTCCCATTCCTTCCCCAGGGATGGAGCGGCGGACAACTCCTTGCGCGGGGATGGCATGGTCGCCAAAACGCAGCTCGATGTTGAGGTGTGTGCCGGCTGGAAAGGGCTCGGGGTCCACGACAAACACGCCCCCGATGCTCAGGTCGCGAATCGCCCCCGCCCCTTCGCCATAGATGGCGCAGGTGTCGCTACTGACAAGAAAACGGGGAAAAGCACGGTTGTCTTTGCCGGTCATGGCCCCACCGCGGTTCCACGGACTAGGGATTCTATACCACAGCCGGGGCCGGGGGGATACTCTATTCCCTTGCGAAGAGAGCGGACGAGTGCCGCGCGCAGAACAGGTTGGAACAGCATTAGAAGCCATTTCAAAACTGAGTCAACTGCCTCAACAGAAGAAACTCAGAGGACCTCAGGGGCTCCCCGCAAGAGGCGCGGGGTCTCCGCCTGCCTGCCGCAGGCAGGCTTCGCTCCGAAAAGCCCCGGGTATTGGGCGGCTTTCTCGGCACGGCTCCTTCGACTCCGCTCCCCTCGAATTCCTCGGGGCAGGCAGGACAAGTGAAGCCGTGCCCTTCCGGCTGCGCCCAATCGCGCGGTTTTGAAATAGGTTCTAGTCGGGGGCGTTGGCAGAAGCGGAGGGAAGGGCAATACCCCAGAGAGTCTCACTCGGATGAACCAGCTCAACGGCGACCCGGGTGGGGACGTTGGGTGAGAACTTGCCCGCGTCCACCACGCGAGCCTGAATGCTCTCGGTCAAGCCAGGACGGGTCACCTCGATTTCGCGGGGAATGGCGAGGGGCGACTTGATGCTGAGCAAGGCGCCGTGGGCGTTGAAGACGTTGGTTTGAGCGAGGGTGGTGACGCGGAATCCCTCGCTGGTGGTCCACTTCACCTGCATGGTGACCGTGGCCACCACCCGCGGGCTTCTTCGCTTGTTGCTATGGGGTGAATTGAGTTCGACCTTGGTTCGTCGGTCTTCTACCGGCATCTTGACCCCACGCGCCCTCTCCGGCCTGTCTAGAGGCTACGCAGAACGGGCAGGGTTGTCAATTTGTTCGGAGGTGTTGG
>DATEUS010000381.1:0-3877 GCA_035282985.1 Candidatus Acidiferrales bacterium | reverse complement strand
CTTACACCCTTGTGGCCTGCTCGACGCCGCGCTACACTGCTGCGCGCTCATGGTCAAAAGCATCGAGTGGACCGACAAGGGCGTGGTGATTCTCGACCAGCTCGAGCTGCCCGCCCGCGAGGTCTACCGCACCTGCACTCGCTACGAAGAAGTTGACGACGCCATCCGCCGCATGGTTATCCGCGGCGCCCCCGCCATCGGCGTCGCCGCTGCTATGGGCATCGCACTCGGCGTCCTGCATTCCCAAGCGAAAGACGTCGCCGCCCTCGAAAAAGAGTTCGACCACATCTGCGAGCAGATGGCCCGCACCCGTCCCACCGCCGTCAACCTCTTCTGGGCCATCCAGCAGATGCGCGACGCCTTGGCTCGCAGCGCTCCCGGCGGTGACCTCGCCAAGATCAAAGCCGACCTGGTCACCGAAGCCCGGCGCATCCACGCTGACGACATCGCCCGCTGCATGGCCATCGGCCGCCACGGCGCCGCGCTGGTCCCCGCCGAGGCACAGGTCCTGACCCAGTGCAACGCCGGCGCCCTGGCCACCGGCGGCTACGGCACCGTCTTGGGCGTGGTACGCGCCGCCGTCGCCGAAGGTAAGAAAGTCCACGTCCTCGCCCCCGAGACCCGACCCTACCTCCAGGGCGCGCGCCTCACCACCTGGGAGTTACAGCAGGACGGAATCCCCACCACCCTCATCACCGACAACATGGTCGGGCACATGCTGAAGACGGAGAAGATCGACTGCGTCATCGTCGGCGCCGACCGCATCGCCGCCAACGGCGACACCGCCAACAAGATCGGCACCTACACCATCGCCATCCTCGCTCGCGAGCACGGCGTGCCCTTCTACGTCGCCGCCCCCTTCAGCTCGATTGATCTCTCCTTGCCCACGGGCGACCACATCCCCATCGAGGAGCGCTCCGCCGACGAAGTCACCCACATCGGCACTACCCGCATCGCCCCCGAGAACATTCCTGCTCGCCACCCTGCGTTTGATGTCACCCCGGCGCGGCTCATCACCGCCATCATCACCGAGAGCGGCATCGCCCGCCCGCCCTATGACCAGTCGCTCAAGGCCCTCGCCGAAGCCTCCGTCCCCGCCGCTCCGTGATTCACTCCACACCGTCCAACCCAGTGGCTCCTGCCACTGGGCCGGCGTCGCGCCTGCCGCAGCGAAGCCTGCCTGCGGCAGGCAGGCGTAGACTCGCAGCGAAGCGAAGATCCTGAGCGCAGTCGAAGGGAGCGAAGCCGAAGGGCGTTCTCTGCGGTGAGAGACGGGGAAAGGAGGCGGCCGCGCCGTCACGCCTAACTCGCTGGCCGCGTGATAATCGCTGCCAGCACCAGCCCAACGACCAACCAGCCGATGACGTGGTCGGCGATCACCGCGAGGGTGTAGTCCCCCGGAAAGCCGTACCAGTTCCAATAACTGACATCCACATCCAGCCCCGGCAGCAGCCCCAGCAGCGCCACGAACAGCACCTTGGCGCCGTAACCCGCCAGCGCGCCCGCCGCCTGCCCCAGCAGGAACGCCACCACCAGCGCCGCGGCGATGTTGGCCAGCAACTCGGTCAAGAGCTGCGTCGGCGACAGCGGCTCACTCCCCGTTGGATGGTAGATGAGGATACCGTTGGGCCCCCGCTGATACTCCTCCGCCCACGCCTGCTGCTGCTCGGGCGTCATATCGTGCCCGCCGCCCGGAAAGAAATAGAACCCCGGCTCCCGCAGGTTCTCTCGCATGGCGGCGATCACCGGCTGTTCGTTCGGCATCACTTTGATTCCCACTTCGCCCAGCGGCAACACCATATGCGAAATGGCGCCCCAAACAAATAACACCACTCCACCCGCAAGCCCGCCCAGCACAATCCGTTTAGCCATACTTCGCCTCCTGCGCACACACTTGGATGCTTGCCCTGACGGGAGGGCATTATACGCTAACTGCTGGAACCGTTGCTCTTCTTGGGAGGTTAGCCGTTCTTCTTCTGGAAGTCCTTCATGAAGGCCACCAACGCCTCCACCCCCTCTTTGGGGAAGGCGTTGTAGAGCGAAGCCCGCAGCCCGCCCACTGAGCGGTGGCCCTTCAGGCCCGAGAGCTTCTGCGCCGTGGCCTCCTTGACGAACTTTTCCTCCAGCTCTTCCGACGGCAGCCGGTAGGTGACGTTCATCCGCGAGCGGCTGGCCTTCTCCGCCGTGCCGCGGTAGAACCCGCCGCTGGCGTCAATGGCGTTGTACAGGAGCTCGGCCTTCTCTTTGTTGCGCCGCTCGATCTCCGCCAGCCCACCCTGCTCCAACATGTAGCGACACACCAAGCCCACGAGATAGATCGCGAACACCGGCGGCGTGTTGTAGACCGATTTCTTTTCTGCCTGCAGCTTGTAGTCGAGCATGGCCGGCAGCCCCGCCGGCACCCGCGCCAGCAGGTCGTCGCGAATGATCACCACCGTCACCCCCGCCGGGCCCATGTTCTTCTGCGCCCCCGCATAGAGGAGCGCATACTTCTTCATATCAATCTGCCGGCTGAGGATGTTCGAAGAAGCGTCGCACACCAGCGGCACCGACCCCACCGCCGGCTCCGCCGACCACTCCGTGCCGTAGATGGTATTGTTGGAGGTGAAGTGCACGTAAACCGCCGCGGGGTCGAGCTTCAATTCATCCTGCCGTGGCAGGCGGGTGAAGTTCTCCCCTTCGGTCGTGGCGACAATGTTGACCTTCCCGATCTTCTTCGCCTCCTTCACTGCCTGCTGCGACCAGTGCCCGCTGACGATGTAGTCGGCCGCGCCGTCCTTGGGCAGAAAGTTCATCGCCACCATGGTGAACTGCAAGCTGGCCCCGCCTCCGAGGAAGATCATCTTGTAGTTGTCGGGGATGCCTAGCAGTTTGCGCAGATCGGCCTCCGCGCCCACCCGCATGGCGTCGAAGGTCTTGGAGCGGTGGCTGATCTCCAGCACGGACATTCCCACCCCGATCAACGCCAGCAGGTCCCGCTGCACCTCTTCCAGAACGGGCAACGGCAGCACCGCCGGGCCGGGATTGAAGTTATAGACGCGCTCGATTTTCTCTGTCGCTGTCGGACTGGCAGACATAGGTCACCTCACTCACTCAGGGGGATCAGATCCAGCTCGTAAATGTCTTCGTTGCCGCTGCGGATCGCATCCAGAACTCCATCCGTCGGCGCCCGGTCAATGTGGATGCGGGCCATGGCGGCTTCGGCGCCGCTGAAAATCACGTTCTCCATCTCTTGCACGTTGATGCCGGCGCCGCGCAGGCCGTTCAGCACGTGCGCCAGCACTCCCACCCGGTCGCGGTGTCGCACCACCAGCGCGTGGGTCGCCGGTGTGCGCTCGCACAGGTTCACGACGTTGGGCACGTGCCCGGTGTCGTGGTAGACCTGCAGAATGCGCAGTGTCTCGTCGGCTATCGCCTCCTGCGCCTGGTCGGTGGAGGCGCCGATGTGGTGTGTGCCATAGACGCCTTCTAGCTCGGCGATATCGTCCTCGAACGCTCCCGTCCCCGAGGACGGTTCCTTGGCGTAGACATCCAGGCCGGCGCGAATTCCCTTCTCGGCGATGGCTTTCTTCAGCGTCGCTTCATCCACTACCCCGCCGCGCGAGGTATTGATGAAGTACGCCCCCTTACGCATGGCCGCGAAGAACTTCTCGCCGCACAGACCCTTCGTCTCCGGCGTCAAGGCCAGGTGCACGCTCACTGCGTCGGCCGCTGCCGCCACCTCTTCCGGCGAATTCTTCCGTGTGATTCCCAGCCTCTGCGCCTTCTCCGGGGTGAGCGACCGGCTCCAGGCCACTACGGGCATCCCGAAGGCCCGCGCCCGCTCGACCATTAGGGTGCCGATCTGCCCCACGCCGATCAGGCCCAGCGTGCGCCC
>DATEUS010000380.1:0-4641 GCA_035282985.1 Candidatus Acidiferrales bacterium | reverse complement strand
TGGACCGGTTCCTCGAACGACATGAACACGCCGGGTTCGTTGTATTGTGTTGCGCCCCGAACCAGAAACTCCAGTCCGAGAAGTGTCTTTCCAGAACCGGCGCATCCACTGACAAGAGTGGGGCGCCCGCGGGGCAACCCTCCCCAGGTGATTTCGTCCAAACCCTGGATTCCGGTGGATGCTTTCGGCAGCGTTTTGGAAGATGTATGACTTGCTTTCTTCTTTTGGGCCATTTGCTTCACCTTTGTCCCGGGCGATCTACGGCGGGTTGGCAGTGGCGGCGGCTATGGCCGGCGCGGTGGTCTGACAAACCGGCGGCGCAAGAGGGAGGTCGTATGGTCTGGTCTTGGCTGCCTCCGGGAAGTGGATTTCCGAGTACCATGCGCCCGAGGGCCTAAATGCACCCGCCCACGTTAGCACAGGAGGATGGAGCACAACAATCGGCCTGACCCGCCGAATATCAGCGCGAGGCGGTTGAACGCCTTACGGCGGCCTCAACTGGCACCAAAACTAGCACCGACTAGGTTTGGCAGGCCAAAACCATAAGGTGGCGAGCTCACTGTAACCACAAGAAAACGATGGTGCTGGAGGTGGGAGTCGAACCCACACGGGGGGTGAACCCCACCGGATTTTGAGTCCGGCGCGTCTGCCAGTTCCGCCACTCCAGCCTCTTGCGGAATCCACAAGTTAGCACGCCGCCAGAATCCCGACAAGCCGCCGGCTCCCCCAACGGTCTTCACTCACTGGCTTCGTAGCCTCGGCTGGGCGAATCGCAGCGCCGGTCACTCACCCGACCACCCCGCGCTGGGGCAAAGGAAGGAGCGCTCAAGGTGCAAGCTGAATTTCGCGAATCTTCTCGGAGAGAATCAGAACCGGCTCGGTGACCTTCTGCACATCGGCCGGGGTCAGGCCCGGCGCCACTTCGAGCAGCACCAGGCCGCCCGGCTGCACCTCGATCACCGCCAGGTCAGTGATTATGGTGTGGACGCATTCGAGGGCGGTGATCGGATAGGTGCAGGTCTTGACGATTTTCGGCGCCCCGTTTTTGGTGGTGTGCTCCATGGTAACAATCAGCCGCCGTGCTCCGACCGCGATGTCCATCGCCCCGCCGATGCCGCCCGACCCTTTCGTCCCCGGCACCTTCCAGTTGGCCAAGTCCCCCTTCTCCGAAACCTGCAAGCCGCCAAGAATGGAAACGTCGAGATGCCCGCCGCGGGTCATCACGTGGGCGTCGGCCTGGGAGAAGAAAACGCCCCCAGGCAGAAGCGTGACCGGCACTTTCATGGCGTCCACCAAGTCGTAGTCCTCTTCGCCGGGCTGGGCCCGCGGGCCCATCCCCAGGATACCGTTCTCACTGTGGAAATAGACGGTGCGCTCGGCGGGAATGTACGGCGCCACCAAGTTGGGAATGCCCCAACCGAGATTCACGTAGGCACCGTCGGGCAGCTCCTGCGCGGCCCGCTGGGCAATCTGCTCGCGCGTCAGGCCTTGCTTAGCCATAGCGAACCCCTCTGATTTCCACGATGCGGTCGACAAAGATCGAGGGCGTCACGATGTGTTCGGGGTCGAGCGCGCCCACGGGGACGATTTCATCAACCTCCACAATCGTGGTCTCGGCCGCCGTCACCATAATGGGGTTGAAGTTGCGCGCTGCCTTGCGGTAGACGAGATTGCCGATGCGGTCGGCGCGATGGGCCTTGATGAAGGCATAGTCCGCCCCCAGCGCATACTCGAGCAGGCAGCGCTTCCCTCCGATGACGCGCTCCTCTTTGCCGGCGGCGACTTCTGTGCCCACCCCCACCGGCGTGTAAAAGGCGTAGATGCCGGCGCCATAGGCCCGCATCCGCTCACACAAAACCCCCTGCGGCACGAGTTCCAACTCCACCTCCCCGGCGGCGAACCGCTCCTCAAAACAGTGCGATTGAGGCCCGGGGAAAGACGCCACCACCCGGCGGATCTGCCTGTTCTTGAAGAGCAGGCCGAGCTCGCCCTCGCCGGTGCCGCAGTTGTTGCTGATGGCCGTGATATTGCGCGTGCCCTTTCTCGCCAGGGCCTGAATCAGCTTGTTGGGGAATCCGGCGCCGCCGAAACCACCAAAAAGAATGGAGGCGCCGTCGGGCACGTCGGCAACCGCCGTATCCACGCTGGGGAAAATTTTTTCCTTCAAGGCCGGCTCCTTCCGCTCCTACTCGTCAGGGGCGCGTCGGTCCTCTTCCGCCCTCCGGTGGCGCACCAGTCGCGAGACAAAGAGCGAAAGAGGTGCCGTTCGCTGCGCTCAGGCGGCCGGCTTCAGCACCGTGCAAACGGAGGCGCAGATGGGTCCGCCGATGTTGAAGGTGGCGGCCACGCGGGCGTCCCTGACCTGCAACTCGGCCGGAACCTTCCCCAGCAACTGCCAGGCGCACCAGCCCAGCATAGCCACGCCGGTGGCGCCGATGGGGTGGCCCTTGGCGATCAGCCCACCGGAGGTGTTGATGCCGCACTCGCCGTCCACCCGCGCCTTGCCCTCGACCCAGTAGCGGGCGCCCTGGCCGGGGTCGGCCTTGCCCAGCACTTCGGTTCCGAGCGCGCCCATGACGGTGAAGCAGTCGTGAATCTCCGCCACGTTGACGTCCGCCGGGGTCACGCCCGCCATCTGGTAGGCATTGTCCATCGCCTTGTAGGCGCCCGCCGGGCGGAGAATGTCGCGGCCGGCCTTCATCAAGGGGTCGGTGGCCTGGGCATAGCCGGCAATCTCCACACAATCGCTCTTGGCGACGCCGAGTTTCTCCAGGCCCTTGGCGGTGGCGAGGATCAGGGCGGCATAGCCGTCGGTAATCTGCGAGCAGTCGTAGGTCTTGAGCGGGAGCCCGTCGACGATGTAGCGGTTGATTCCCTCGATCTTGAGTGCCTGGTCGACGGTGATCTGCACCTTCTGCATCTGGGCATAGGGGTTGTGCCGAGCGTTGCAGTATTCCGTCACGGCGATGTAGGCCAGGTCTTCCTCGGTCACTCCGTGTGCTTCCATGTAAGCTTGCATGACCTCGGCGAAGAGGTGGGGGAAGACGAACACTTTGCCCTCGCGCTCATCGGGATGGGAGAAGTAGCCCAGGGCTTTTCCGATGAGCTTGCCGTCCATCTTGCCTTCGGCGTCGCGCATCTTCTCGTAGCCGACGGCTACGCCCACCTCGCCCTGGCCCAGGAGCAGCTTATGGATGACGGAGAGCACCGCCTGTCCGCCCGAGGCGCAGGCATTCTCCACCGCCTCCAGGGGCTTGCCCTCCAGGCCGGGGACCATCGCCATCAAGCCGGCCAGCAGACCCTGCTCATTGAGCGACATGTTGCAGGTGGCGCCGATGGAGCCGACATCCAGAGCCGACGGTTGCACCCCGATCTCCTGGCAGACGCCCTCGACCGCGTTCTTGACGATGGCGGGAACCGACATGCCCAACAGCTTCCCGAACTTGGACTGATGGTAAGCGGCAATGTAGATGGGTTGCATGACAGCCTTTCTCCTTCACGGGGGGAAGATCGGGCCTCCCCGACAAGAACAGACGTGCGAGCCAGACCCTCCCATCATAAGCAGAAAAGGCCGAGGGAACAACCGGCGGCTGCCTCGAAGCACTCGGACGATGAAAGGCGTGTCCTCGCTCGAAGAGCGCCGCCGCAGGTTGGGGTAGAATGGAGGTCGCTGTCATGATGCAAAGGAAAATCGGCGACGTCGAGCTGGCGTGGGAAGAAACCGGCCAAGGCGCACCGGTGGTGCTCCTGCACGCCTTCCCGGTCAATCGCGGGATGTGGAAAGCGCAACGGGAAGATTTGGCGCGGCGCTACCGCGTCATCACCCTGGACTTTCGTGGCCACGGCGAAACCAGCCTGCCGGAAGAGGACTCGACGATGGAGCGGCTGGCTGAAGATGTGCGTGGGCTGCTGGACTTTCTGAGTCTCGAGCGGGTAGTACTGGGCGGACTCTCGATGGGCGGCTACGCCTCGTTTGCCTTCTATCGGCGCTACCCCGAGCGGGTGGCGGCGCTCATCCTGGCCGATACGCGCGCCTCGGCTGACACCGAGGAAGGTCTTCGCGGGCGCGAGGAACTGGCCGCGGTGGCGGAAAAGGAAGGCGCCGCCGGCGTGGCCGAGCGGATGCTGCCCAAGCTGCTCGGTGCTTCGACGCACGCGAGCCGGCCCCAAGTGGTAGCGGCGGTGCGGGAGATGATTCTCACTACCTCTCCCGCCGGCATCGTGAGGGCGCTGCGGGGGATGGCGGCGCGACCGGCTTCCTTCGACCTGCTGCCAAAGATTCACTGCCCGACGCTGATTCTGGTGGGCGCGGAGGACACGCTCACCCCGCCGGCTGACTCCGAGGCGCTGGCCAAGACCGTCCCCGGCGCGCAACTAGAGGTGATTCCCGCGGCCGGACATCTTTCCAACCTGGAGCAGCCGACCGCGTTCAACCGCGCCCTGGACGCCTTTCTCACCCGCACACATTTCTAGAAGCCCCTGCATAGCTGCTCCGCAGAGCCCCCAGGGGCTAAAGCCCGCTTTTTTCTTGGCCCTTGGGTGTCAGGGCTGAAGCCCTGACCCGCCATGCGGAGGTTATGCAATGGCCCTATCCAGCAACCGCAAGGAGCAGCGGTGAGGTGGGAGAAGCAGCGGCGGGGG
>DATEUS010000379.1:0-10399 GCA_035282985.1 Candidatus Acidiferrales bacterium | reverse complement strand
GGCGCGGTGGATGGAATACTTCGACGGAATCTCGGCCACCGCGTCCACGTGAACCACATAGTCGCCGCGCGGCAGGCTGAAGCCGAAGGGAATTTCTGCGGCCTCGGTTTCCTTTGCCAGCGTGAAGTGCTGGTAGCCGAGCGCGAAGGCCTTGCCGTATTCGTTCACCGCCACCACAATCAGGGTCAAATCAAAATCGTCCTCGGTGCCGTTCGCCACTTGTACGGAGCCAAAAATGCCCCCCGCTTCGACACGGGGTGGGCGCTGCCACTTGACCGCCAAGGCCGCGACCGCGTTCAAGCGGAACTCGCGTGCGGTGATCTGTGGCGGGTCAGTGGAGTCGGTGGCACGCACGCGGAAACGAAATTCGCCCACTTCGGTTGGCGTGCCGGCGAGACGCCCGGAGGCGGCTTCGAGGTCGAGGCCTGCGGGCAGTTGGCCTTCGATGAGCTCCCATGTCAGCGGCAGCGTGCCTCCGCTGGCTCGCAGCACGGTCCGGTAGGGCTGGCGCACGATCGCGCGGGGGAGCGAAAGGTCCTCCAGCACAAGGAGCTCAGCCACCCGCAGGGTGAAAGACGATTCGGCCACTTGGCGCGGTGTGCTGGAGTCGGTGACCTGCACGATAAAGCTATGCCGCCCGAGAGCGACAGGTGTGCCGGCGATTGCGCCGCGGGCGTGCAGGCGTACACCCTCGGGAAGGGCATGCCCGCTGAGAGTCCAACGGTAAGGGGCCTGCCCGCCGCGCGCTTCCAGCCGGACACGGTAGGGTTTGTGGAGGACCCCGTCGGGCAGCCGGGCGGTGACAATTTCAACCGCCTTCGGCTCCGCTTCTTGAAGCCAGCTTGCAGGCTCGCCTGTTGGACAAGCGCCCAGTTTGCCCACTCTTGGGGAGAGGACGAAAAAGGCAAGAGTCATGCCTCCTATGAGTGCAACCACGCCTGTTTGCTGGCGATGCATTTCAACCATTCGGCCCGGCGAGGCGTTCCAGGGCCCAGCGGGCATGCTCCCGCCTCCGCCAAGGCTTCGGCGGGCAGGCGGCTTCCGAGGTCAATTGTGCCCTAGACGTTCCAACGCCCACAAGGCGTGTTCTGAGAGGAGAGGGTCGTCCGAGGCGGCGAAGCGCTCCAGCAGCGGCCGGAACTTGCGGTTGCCAGAGTTGCCCATCGCCACCAGGGTGTTGCGCAGCAGGCTGCGATGCTTGGCCCGCTTGACGGCGCTGTTTTTGAAAATACGGCGGAAGCTGTCTTGGGTGAGGGAGGCGAGGAAGTCGAGGCGGGGAGACAAGAGAGATTCGTGTTCCGCGACCCGTGGCCCGTGACCTATGGCTTCTCCACTTTTCGCTTTCCCTGCTTCCTCTCCTTTTTCAACTGTCCTCGGCAAGAAGGTGGGCTCGCGTGTGTGTGGGGCGCGGCGATTGTAGGGGCAGACATCTTGGCAGATGTCGCAGCCGAAGACGTGTTGGCCCATCGGCGCGCGGAACTCTTCGGGGATGGCGTCGCGCAACTCAATCGTCAGGTAGCTGAGGCAGCGGCGAGCGTCGAGCACGTAGGGCTCGACGAGGGCGCCGGTGGGGCAGGCTTCCAGGCAGAGGGTGCAGGCGCCGCAGCCGTCGGGCGGGGGCGTGTCGATTTCCAGCTCCAGGTTGGTGAGCAGCACGCCGAGAAAGAAGAAAGAGCCCAACTCGGCGTCGAGCAGGCAGGTGTTCTTGGCCAGCCAGCCTAGCCCGGCGTGGTGGGCATAGACCCGCTCCAGCACCGGGCCGGTGTCAACGTAGGCGCGGCTCTCGAAGCCGGGCCCGACCTTGTCGTCCAGGGCAGAGCGCAGGGCTTCGAGCTTCTCGCGGACGACGTGGTGGTAGTCGTCGCCCCAGGCGTAGCGCGAAAGCCAGCCACGCTCGGGGTGGCGGGGAAGCACGGTGGAGCGCGGCTGGTCGGTGTCGTAGACGAGCGCGCAGCAGATGACGCTGCGGGCCTCGGGCCAGAGCGCGCGCACGTCGCCGCGCTGGGGGTTGTGCATGTAGTCGAGCTGCCCGGCGTAGCCACGCTCGAGCCATTGGGGGAGAAAAGCCAACTCGGGGAGGTCGCCGGCCGGGGCGAGGCCGACGCGGTCGAAGCCTGCTGCCAAACCCTGCTCCTTGATCCATTCACTGAGCGGCATCGCTCAATTCTACGCTTGAGCAGGTGCCGGGCAAGTTGACGAAACCGGAGTGGGCCATCCGCAAAGCAGTGTGGCGGGAAGAAACCCTTTGCGGCCAATGAGATAGGCTCCGTTCACCGGCCAAACCCCGCCGTTTGACCCCTGTTTCTCGCTGTTGGAGCAAAAAGCCTTCGGCGGGGGGACCCTTCCGGGCTAGAATGAGCGCGATGAATAAGAAAGGGGAGTGTAGCCTGGGGGGATTGGCAGAGGGGAAGTCGGGAATTTTATAGCAGTTGGGAACTCTTTTTTGTTTTCCTGCCCCCGGTAACACTCGCTCACCGATAAGGAGCCACCATGGCCAGTCTGAGCAAGCGAGTTCTGAAGCACGTTGATAGCGCGGTCTGCACCACCGCCGCGGGCGCCTTCAACACCATCCAGTTTTTCAACAAGTACCGCCCCAATCCCTCCTTCACGCCCAAGTGGTCGGAGAAGCCGCTGCTGAAATCCTGGCAGAAGACCAAGCCCACCCTGGGCTGGCCGCGCGAGACCGATTCGCTCTGCCCCGAGTGCGTCAAGGAAGCCCGCGAGAAGATCATCAGCGGCGAGACCGACTGGCGCGTCTTGACCAGCGAGCCGGTGGGCGAGATCAAGGCCCAGATTATCGAGCGCAACGGCGAAGTCTGGATGGTCAAGGATTGCCCCCGCCACGGCCGCTTCGAAGACATCATGGCCATTGATTCGAAGTTCCTCTCCTGGATTGAGCAGAACTTCCCCGGTCGCGACATTCCCGCCCACAACGACAAGGACCTGCACAACCACGGCTCCAGCTCCGTCCGCCATGGGCGCGGCTCCGTGCTCACCGTTGACCTCACCAACCGCTGCAACATGATGTGCGACCCCTGCTTCATGGACGCCAACCAGGTGGGCTTCGTGCATGAGCTGGGCTGGGAGGAAATCACCGAGATCCTCGACAACGCCACCAAGATCAAGCCGCGGCGGCAGATGTCGGTGCAGTTCTCCGGCGGCGAGCCCACCATGTCGCCCTATTTCATCGACGCCGTGCGCTACGCCCGCAAGATCGGCTTCAACTCCGTGCAGGCGGCCACCAACGGCATCGAATTCGCCAAGTCGAAGGAATACTGCTGCAAGGCCTTCGACGCCGGGCTGCGCTACGCCTACTTGCAGTTCGACGGCATCGGCGAAGACGCCAACAGCCACCGCCAGGTGGGCAACCTTTTCGACGTCAAGCTCAAGGCCATCGAGAACATGCACGAGGCCGGCATCGAGATCATTCTGGTCATCACCCTGGTCAACGGCATCAACAACGACCAGGTGGGGCCCATCATCCGCTTCGCCCGCGACAACCCCAAGAAGATCGCCTTCATTGCCTTCCAGCCGGTTTCCTTCACCGGCCGCGACGAAGACATCACCCCCGAGCGCCGGCTGCGCCAGCGCTACACCCTCTCCCACCTCGCCCGCGACGTCAAAGCGCAGGTCGGCATCACCGAGCCTACCCGCGACTGGTTCCCCATTTCGCTGATGGGCGCCTTTACCGATCTGGCCGACGTCGTGCACGGGCCTGACACCGACTGGGGCCAGGTGGGCTGCGGCTGCCACCCTAACTGCGGTGTGGGCACGGCCATCATGATCAACAAGGGAACCGGGGAATGGGCCGCCGTCCCCGAGTTCCTCAACATTCCCGGCCTGGTCAAGGACATGCAAAAAATCACCGACGCGGCCCGGGGCAAGTACTTCTCCGCCGCCATGATTGGCCTGGCCTTGCTCAAGAACTACAAGCCCTTCAAGGCGCCGCCCAGCCTGACCTTGCTCGACCTGCTGAAGAAGTTCGACAAGTCCTTCGGCGTCACCGGCAACACCAAGAAGAAGTACGGCAACGTAGGCCCCGACCGCACCCTGGAAGAGACCCTGCGGCGCCGGCAGGACCCCTGGAACTTCCTCTTCATCGCCGGCATGTGGTTCCAGGACCTCTTCAACTACGACTTCCGGCGCACGGAGATGTGCATCATCCCCTACGCCACCCAGCAGGGGGAGATCTCCTTCTGCGCCTACAACACCGGCGTCGGCTGGCGCAAGATCATTGAGAATATGCACAAGAACGCCACCGTGGCCGAGTGGTACGAGGCCCACGGCAAGCATGAGATTTACGCCAAGGGCAAGAGCGTCGGTCTGGCCGACACCGACCACACCCTCAGGCTCGACCAAGACGACGTCCACCGCGTCCGCGAGCGGGAGCACGACATCCCGCTGACCGCCGCCGAAGAAGAGCGGCTCCGCCGCAAGGCTGCCTGGGAGGCCACCCAGGCCCGGGCCCTCTACGAGGAAATGGTTCTCAAGAAGCCCCGGCCCACTCTGGTGCAGCTCGGCGGTGTGAATGGCGGCAACGGCAAGCCCGTCACTATTCAGCCGGCCGCGCCGGCCAGCCAGGAAGTAGTCGCTCACGGCGACGACTAATCCGGCCGAAGTCGTTTTCACCCACCCTAAGCCCCTCGCTTCCTGCCTGCGGTAGGCAGGCGGCGAGGGGCTTTTCTTTTTCCGCCCGGCTTACCGCTCATCGTCCTCGAGCGTACTGTGCTAATTTCAGTTCAACCCAGCGGCTCCCTTGTCCCGAGCGGAGCCGAGGGACGCCGCTGGGACCCTGTGGCCGGAGCCACAGGGTTGAACTCTTGCGGGATAGTCGCGTGGACGGCGGTACTCTTCCAAGAGATTGGGACACCAGCTCCTCGAGAAGGGCGTGGACAATTGCGCCGCTGGTTGTCTATAATGTGAGATTTGGGACCCTCCGCTGCTCGGGCTGGGGTTGCATCGGCTGGATATCAACTTGTGAGTCTGAAAGGCCTCCCACGGCGTAACTAGAAGAGGAACTGGACGGAAGGCCGGATTCTGCGGTTCGAGGGTGCCTGGCCTGAACCTGGGGGCGGCAAGGAGCGAAGGCAAAGATGAGTGAGCGTGCACTGGAAACCACCGCCAGCAAGACTCTGTCGGTGGTTGAGGGCGCCAACGGTTTTCGCTTTCAGGGCGAAACCCTCACGATCTCGACGCACGAACGGGTGGAGCTGATCAATCTGACCGAGCGCCTGGCGGCGCGGGTGCGCGCCAGCGGGGTGCGCAACGGCGTGGCGCTCATCACCTCCCTGCACACGACCCTGGCCTTGTTCATCAACGAGTTTCAGGACGCCCTGCTCGAAGACATTCGCACTTTTCTGGAGCAGGCCGTCGTCCGCGGCAACTACTACAAGCACAACGACCCCCAGTTCTCCGATTGCGATCGCTTCAATGCCGACGCCCACCTCCGCGCTTTGCTCTTGGGCCACCACCTTACTCTGCCGGTCAAGGACGGCGAGTTGCTGCTGGGCACCTGGCAATCGGTTATCCTGGCCGAGCTCGACGGCCCTCGCGAACGCGCCCTCCAACTGCAGGTTCTCGGCACCGCGTAGACGAAACTCGAAACTCGAAGAGCGAAAATCGTTGGAGAAAGCCCGATTTTCGAGTTTCGTTTTTCGAATTTCGGATAGAACTGGCCACCAGCCCCGCCGTTGGCATCCGCCTTGCCTTCGCCTCCCAATGGCGCTATGATTCGGATGCTCTCCGACCCCGGCGGCCTACGGGAGAGACAACCCATCCCGCGCAGCGGGACCCCGAGGAATTCGAGGGGTGGCACCGGGGCGATACCGTGCTCCGCGAAAGCGGGGCGCGACCCGCAATGCGCTGGGCTTGCCCTTCGGCAGGCTCAGGGCACCCCGACCAGAGTCGGGGTGGAAAGGAGAGCCGCGCAGCCTATACCCGGCTGACGACGGCGCGGGTATAGGCTGAAGGCTTTTATGGACAGACGCGCCACGCTGAAAGACAGCTTCGGTCGGACCATCACCGACCTGCGCGTCTCCGTCACCGATCGCTGCAATTTCCGCTGCATCTACTGCCGCTCCGCCGAGCCGGAGAACTACCAGCCCCCGGAACACCTGCTGACCTGGCCGGAGCTGCTGCGGCTCTGCCGTGTGCTGGGGCAGTTGGGGCTGCGGAAGATTCGCGTCACCGGCGGCGAGCCGCTGGTGCGCCCGGGCATCGAGGAGTTCATCGCGCGGCTGGCCGCCCTAGGCCTTTACGAAGACATCGCCGTCACCACCAACGGCTACACCCTGGCGGGGAAAGCCGCCACGCTGCGCGCCGCCGGGGTGAACCGCGTCAACGTCAGCGTTGACTCTCTGCAGGACTCGCGCTTTGACGCCATTACCCGCACGCGGGGGGCGCTGGGGCGGGTGCTGGCGGGCATCGAGGCGGCGCAGGCGGCCGGGTTGGCCCCGGTCAAGGTGAACGCCGTGATCGTTCGCGGCTTCAATGACGACGAGATTCTGGCCTTCGCCCGTTTCGCCCGCGACCGCAACCTGGTGATGCGGTTCATTGAGTTCATGCCGCTGGACGCCGACCACATCTGGGACCGCAGCCGGGTGGTCCCCGCCCAGGAGATTCGCCGCGCGCTCGCCTCGGCGGGGCTGCCGCTGGAAGAGTTGCCACGGAACTATGCCAGCGAGACCGCCCTCCGCTACCGCTTCGCCGACGGCAACGGCGCCGAGATCGGGCTCGTCGCGCCGGTCTCCGAAGCTTTCTGTGGCAAGTGCAGCCGCATCCGGCTGACCGCCGATGGTAAAATAAGAACGTGCCTGTTCTCGCGGGCCGACCACGACCTGCGGGGGCTGGTTCGCAATGGGGCCTCCGATGCTGACATCGCCGCTGAGGTCGCCCGCATCGTAGGAGTGAAGGAGGACGGCCACCACATCAACGACCCGGACTTCGTGCCGGCCAACCGCACCATGGTGTTTATCGGCGGCTAGGGCCGTTACAACTCCCTCAGGAATCCGAGGAGAGAACGACAGAGCTGGCCGCGAGTTGGAACGGCCCGAGGACGACAATGGCATTGACCACACTAAAGCCACCCGAACAGCCCGAGGCCATTCGGGCCCCGGAAGTCGAAAAGGGCGTGGGCTGCAACTTCTCCGACTACCTACTGGTGCCGGACCACAGTCTCCGCGGCCGCATTGCCGCCGCCAGGCAGGCCCTGGGCGAACGTGTGGTCATCCTCGGCCACCACTACCAGCGCGACGAGGTGGTGTGCCACGCCGACTTTCGCGGCGACTCCCTGAAGCTCTCTCAACTGGCTGCCGCCCAGACGCGAGCCGAGTTCATCGTTTTCTGCGGCGTGCACTTCATGGCCGAAAGCGCCGACATCCTCCGCCAGCCCCACCAGACCGTCATCCTCCCTGACCTCAACGCCGGCTGCTCCATGGCCGATATGGCTGACATCGAGCAGGTGGAAGAGTGCGCTGAAGAGCTCGACGCCCTCGGCGGAATGGATTTCCTCCCCGTCACCTACATGAACTCCACCGCCGCCATCAAAGCCTTCACCGGCCGCCGCGGCGGCTCCATCTGCACCAGCTCGAACGCCGCCGCCGTCCTGCATTGGGCCTTTGAGCGCAGCCCGTGCGCTCTCTTCCTCCCCGACGAACATCTGGGCCGCAACACTGCCTACCGCATGGGCATTCCTCTTGATGAGATGGTCGTTTGGAACCCGCACCGCCCCTTGGGCGGCCTGAGCGTGGAGGCCCTGCGTCGCGCCCGCATGATTCTCTGGAAGGGGTACTGCTCGGTCCATCAGCGCTTCCTGCCCGAGCACGTCGAGCGCGTGCGGCGCGAGCATCCCGGCATCCGCGTCATTGCCCACCCCGAGTGCCGCTGGGAAGTCTGCGAAGCGGCCGATGACATCGGCTCCACCGAAGGCATCATCAAGAAGGTTGAGGCCAGCCCGGCGGGCTCGGCTTGGGCCGTGGGCACCGAGATTCACCTGGTGAACCGCTTGGCCAAAGAGCATCCGGACCGCTGTGTCGTTTCGCTCGACCCCAACGTCTGCGTCTGCACGACTATGTTCCGCATCGCTCCCCAGCATCTCTGCTGGGTGTTGGAGAGCCTGGTGACCGGGCAGGTGGTGAACCCGATCCGGGTGGACGCTGAGACGCGGCGCTGGGCCTGCGTGGCTTTGGAGCGCATGCTGAGCCTGGCCTGAGGCAACCATGACTGACGACGAGCGCGAAGATAAGTTGTTCAACCGGCAGGAAGCGGAGAAACTCTTGCCGGTGCTCAAGCCCCTGCTGGCCAACGCGGTGGAGAAGAAGAAGCGCGTCGAGATGCTCGATCACGAGTTCGCTGACGTGCAGAAGCACATTCTGCTCAACGGCGGCACCCTCCCGCCCTACCGCTACCTGGCCCGACGGCGCCGAGAGCGCGAGCGCTTGGTAAACGCCCTGGGCAAGGCGGTCAGCCAGATCGAGGAGACCGGTTGCGTGGTCAAGGACTTGGACCAGGGCTTGCTCGACTTCCCCAGCATCGTCAACGAGGAAGAGGTTTTTCTCTGTTGGAGGCTGGGGGAGGAGCGCATCCGCTACTGGCACCGCCCTGACGAGGGTTTTGCCGGGCGCAAGCCGCTGGGGCCCGAGGCTGACTTGCCCGACGGAACCAAGCCCAACTAGTGCCGCTCCCGGTTGTCATTCTGAGCGAAGCCTGCCTGCGGCAGGCAGGCGAAGAATCTGAACGGAGATGGGTTGGCAAAGCCGGGATTCTTCCTCGCCCCGCCCGTTCTTTTGGGGAGCGCGGGGCGCAGAGGCGTCGCCTATAAGAGGGGGCGGGGCTCCTCAGAATGAGAATTAGGGGTCGGGTGGAAAGAGAGGCTCGGTGAGCGAACACAAGCACAACCGTCTGCAGCGCGCCGCCAGCCCCTACCTGCGCAGCGCCGCCCAGCAGCCGGTTGACTGGCACGAGTGGGGTCCGGAAGCTTTCGCGCGCGCCCGCCAGGAAAACAAACCGGTCTTGCTCGATATCGGCGCCGTGTGGTGCCACTGGTGCCACGTGATGGACCGGGAAAGCTACGAGAGCGAGGAGGTCGCCCGCCTCATCAACCAACACTTCGTCGCCATCAAAGTGGACCGCGACGAACGTCCCGACATCGACGCCCGCTACCAAGCTGCCATCAGCGCCATCAGCGGCCAGGGCGGGTGGCCGTTGACCGCCTTCCTCACCGGCGAGGGCAAGCCCTTCTTCGGCGGCACCTACTTTCCTCCCGAGGACCTCCACGGCCGCCCGGGCTTGAAGCGCGTGCTGACCAGCATCGCCGGCAGCTACCTCAGCCGCCAGGCCGAAATCCAGAAGAGCGCTGACAGCTTGGTCGAAGCCCTGCGCCAGGCGGAGATGTTCGCCGGCGCGCAGCGAGAGTTCACCCCGGCGGTGGTGGAGACCCTCCTCCACTCCATCGTGCGCCTGTTTGACATCCGTTTCGGTGGTTTCGGCAACGCCCCCAAGTTTCCTCATCCCGCTGCCCTTGAGCTCCTGCTCGAAGGCTACCAGACCAGCAAGGAGCGCTACCTGGAGACGGTCATCACCACCACCCTGGACGCCATGGCCCGCGGCGGCGTCTACGACCAACTGGCCGGGGGCTTCCACCGCTACTCGGTGGACGAGCGCTGGAGCGTGCCTCACTTCGAGAAGATGTCCTACGACAACTCCGAGCTGCTGAAGAACTACCTCCACGGCTACCAGGTCACCGGCAATCCCTTCTACCGTCAGGTGGCCGAGGGCATCATCACCTGGGTCGACACCACCCTCTGCGATCCCGCCAAGCGGGACGGTTTCTACGCCAGCCAGGATGCCGACTACAGCCTCGAAGATGACGGCGACTACTTCACGTGGACGCTGGCTGAGGTCCGGGAAGTTCTATCCCCAGAGGAGGCCGAGCTGGTCGCCGAGCACTTCGAGATCCGCGAGCAGGGCCCGATGCACCACAACCCCGCCAAGAACGTGCTCCGCCTGGCGCGCCCCCCCGGCGAGCTGGCCAAAGAACGCAATGTGCCGGTCGAGGAAATCGAACTGCGCCTCGCTGCCGCCAAAGAAAAAATGTTGGCGGCGCGCCGTCGTCGCCCGACACCTTTTGTTGACAGGACGCTGTACGTTGCCTGGAACGGCATGTTCGTCTCCGCCTACCTGGAAGCTGCCCGCGTGCTTGGTCGTCAGGATTGTCGGCAAATGGCCTTGCGCACCCTCGATCGGCTGCTAGCGCAGGCCTGGAGCGAGCGCTGGGGCTTTGCTCACCGCTGTCCCGAGGACGGCTCGGTGCCCACCCAGGAGTGGGCCGGCGGCGTGCTTGACGACCAGGTCTTTATGGCCGCGGCTCTGCTCGACGCCTTTGAGTTGACCGGAGAGAAAC
>DATEUS010000378.1:0-2662 GCA_035282985.1 Candidatus Acidiferrales bacterium | reverse complement strand
CTGGGCAGCTTCACCACCGTCGGCCTGCCCGACGCCGCCGTCAAGGAAAGCCGCGAACGCATCCGCTCGGCCATCAAGAACTGCGGCTTCAACTTTCCCACTTACCAGAACATTACCGTCAACCTGGCCCCGGCGGACGTCAAGAAGGAAGGCTCCGGCTTCGACCTCCCCATGGCCCTGGGCATCCTGGGGGCAACGGGCGCCTTTTTCGGACGCACGCTGGAGGAATTTCTCTTTGTGGGCGAGCTGGCGCTCGACGGCGCGGTCCGTCCCGTGCGCGGGGCGCTCCCCATCGCAGTGGCGGCCCGGGAGAAGGGAATCGCCCGGCTGATCGTGCCCGAAGCCAACGCCCGGGAAGCGGCGGTGGTCGAAGGCGTCAAGGTCTACGCCGTGCGCAGCCTGCCCCAGGTCGTCGACCTGGCGAACGAGCCTGAGGCGGCCCAGCCGGTGGTGGTCGATGCCGACAAGCTGGTGGAAGAAACCAGCGACTACGGCGTCGATATGCGCGACGTCCGCGGTCAGCCGCACGCCAAGCGCGCGCTCGAGGTTGCCTGCGCCGGCGGCCACAACATCATCTTCATCGGCCCGCCCGGTGCGGGCAAGACCATGCTCTCGAAGCGCGTGCCTACCATCCTGCCGCCGCTCACGCTCGAAGAGGCCATCCAGACCACCAAGATCCACAGCGTCACCGGTTTGCTCCGCGACAGTGCCGGCCTGGTGGGTGCGCGGCCCTTCCGCTCGCCCCACCACACCATCTCCGACGCCGGGCTCATCGGCGGCGGCACCATCCCCCACCCGGGCGAAGTCTCGCTGGCGCACAACGGTGTGCTGTTTCTCGACGAGCTCCCCGAGTTCCAGCGCAACGCCCTCGAGGTCCTGCGGCAACCGCTCGAAGACGGCCTGGTGACGATTTCCCGCGCCACCACCAGCCTCACCTTCCCGGCCCGCTTCGTGCTGGTGGCGGCGATGAATCCCTGTCCCTGCGGCTTCTTCAACGACCCCACCCGCGAGTGCCGCTGCACCCCGCCGATCATTCAGCGCTACGTCAGCAAGATCTCCGGGCCGCTGCTCGACCGCATCGACATCCACATTGATGTCCCCGCCGTGCGCTACAAGGAGCTGCGCGGCCCCGCGCCGGGCGAGAGTTCGGCCGACGTGCGCGCGCGTGTGGTGGCGGCGCGCCGGCGGCAACTAGAGCGTTTCCGCGGCGAGAAGTTCTACGCCAACGCCCAGATGCCGGCGCGGCTGATTCGCAAGTACTGCGAGATCGACTCGGAGTCGGAAAAGCTGCTGGAGACGGCCATCACCCGCCTGGGGCTGAGCGCCCGCGCCCACGACCGCATCCTCAAAGTCGCGCGCACCATTGCCGACCTCGCAGGCAGCGACCGCATCGTCTCCAAGCACCTCTCCGAAGCCGTTCAGTACCGCACCCTCGACCGCACCTACTGGACCTAACCTCCTTGGGTCGCGCGTTGACTTGTCTTGAGGCGCCAGCTAAGATGGCTTCCGTAAGGTCCTCTCCCTCGCGTTTGCAAGCTTCCCTATGACTCATCATCAGATAGACCGGCAGAAAGGGTTGAGGCAACCTCTGCCGACAGGAGAGTGAGGCATGACCAACCGGGAGTTTTTCATTGAGTGCTGGGAACAGGAGTACCCAACTTTCATAAAGGTCTTGAAGGCTGTGCCCGCCGACAAGCTTGACTACCGGCCGCACCCACGCTCACGCTCGGCCGCCGAGCTGGTGTGGTTGCAGGTGCTGGAGAAGCGGTGCTGGTTCGAACTGCTCGAGACCGGAAAGATTGACTGGAAGGTACCCCCTCCTCCCAAGAGTCTTGAGGAGATGATCTTGACCTACGAGAAAGCCCACGCTGAGCTGGCCCCGCGCCTGAAGAAGCTGGATGACAATAGGTGGAATCAGCAGCCCACGCAGTTTCTGGTGGAAGGCCGCGTGGTCTTTGAGACCGTCATGGGTCACATGTTCTGGACCGGTCTCTTCGATGCCATCCATCACCGCGGCCAGCTCAGCGTCTACCTGCGTCCCATGGGCGGTAAGGTGCCGGCCATCTACGCCGGGAGCGCCGACGACCCTTCATTAGGCAGTCTTCTTCCTGTCAGCCGACTCGATTAGGGCATTGCCCGGAGCGGTACCCGCGTTGACTTGGTCGGGGGCTCAGCCTAGGATAACTTGAACGGCGAGGCTGCCCCCATGATTGGCCGGCGGTTAGGCCACTTCCGAATCACCGAGAAGGTTGGCTCAGGTGGGATGGGTGAGGTGTATCGGGCCCACGATGAGCAGCTTGACCGCGATGTGGCCATCAAGGTTCTAACAGCCAGCAGTTTCAGCGACTCCACCGCCCAGGCGCGGCTACTGCGGGAGGCCCGCACTGCCTCCAAGCTGAACCACCCCCATATCTGTACCATTCACGAAGTGGGCGAAGCCGACGGTCAAACTTACATCGCTATGGAATTGGTGGAGGGCCAGCCGTTGAGCGCGCTCTTGGCCCGCGGGGCGTTGCCGGCCGAGCAGGTCCTGCACTATGGGTTGCAGTTGGCGGAGGCGCTGGCGCACGCGCACGAGCGCGGCGTCGTCCACCGCGATTTGAAGAGCGCGAACGTGGTGATCACGCCGGAGGGGCACGCCAAGGTGCTGGACTTTGGGTTG
>DATEUS010000377.1:0-6624 GCA_035282985.1 Candidatus Acidiferrales bacterium | reverse complement strand
CTTCGACACCGCCTACAAACCGAAACAGATTGCCGCGTTGCTGCGCGACTGCGGAGCCAGAGTGGTGTTGACGACAGCGCGGCACCTCCAGGCGGCGGCAGAGGGAGCTGAGGCTTGTGGCGCACGCTGTGGAATCATTCTCCTCGACGACGGCCCCCAAGGGCGCAGGAGTCTCTTTGGTCAGGGGGAGGGAACTGCGCTTGCCGCCCTGCCACCTTGCCCCGCCACCGCCCGAGATCCGGCCGTAATCCTTTACACGTCGGGTACTACCAGCGATCCCAAAGGCGTGGTGCTCACCCACGGCAACCTGCTGGCGGAAGTGGAGGCTGCACTGGCAGTGATTTCGGTCACCGAGCGCGACTGCATTCTGGGCGTGCTGCCGCTATTCCATGCTCTGGCGCAGGTGGCCAACCTAATGGCGCCGCTCACGGTGGGGGCACGGGTGCTGTTTCTGGAGTCGGTCAATACCAACGAGCTGCTGCGCGCGCTTTCCGAGCGCGACGTCACCGCTTTCTGCTGCGTGCCACAGTTTTTCTACCTGATTCACCAGCGGGTGGAGCGGGAAGTGGCCGCGGCCGGTTGGCTGCGCCTTCGGCTCTTCCGTTTCCTGCTCGTGGCCAACGGTGGCCTCCGGCGGGTTGGTCTCAACTTGGGGCCCTACCTGTTCGGCCGGATCCACCAGGCGCTGGGCCGGCGGATGCGCCTGCTGGTCACCGGCGGTTCGCGCTTCGACCCGGCGGTGGGCCGCGACCTCTACTGCATGGGCTTCGACCTTTTGCAGGCCTACGGCTTGACCGAGTGCTGCGGCGGCGCCACCCTCACCCGGCCGGGGGATCGCTGGGACGGTTCGGTGGGGCGGTCTCTGCCGGGGGTGGAGGTCAAGGTTCTGCCGCCGGAGAGCCAGGCCGACGGCGAGACGGGCGATGGCGAGGTAGCCATACGCGGCCCCATCGTGATGCAGGGCTACTACAACCGCCCGGAAACCAACGCCGTCGTGCTTCGCGACGGTTGGCTGCACACCGGTGACCTGGGCGTGCTGGATGAGCGCGGGCGGTTGCACATCACCGGGCGGAAGAAAGAAGTCATCGTCCTCAGCTCGGGCAAGAACATCTATCCGGAGGAGATTGAAGCGCACTACCTGCAAAGCCCTTACGTCAAGGAGATGTGTGTGCTGGGTCTGGCGCGGCTGGGGGAGCCGGTGGCGGAGCGTTTGCACGCGGTGGTCGTCCCTGACTTCGACGTGTTGCGCGAACAGAAGATTGTGAACGCGCGGGAGAGCATCCGCTTCGAGCTAGAGACGCTGTCGGTTCAGTTGCCCGGGCACAAGCGCATCCTGAGTTTCGACATCTGGCAGGAGGAGCTGCCCCGCACCACCACCCGCAAGCTGAAGCGCTTCGAAATCGAGCGGCGAGTGCGCGCCCAGAGCGCGGCCACCGAAGAAGCCGCCACGGCGCCGCCGGTTCTGGGCGAGGAAGAAGCTGCCTGGGCGGCGACCCCCGAGGTGGCCCAGGCCCTGGCGGTGATCGCTGAGATGGCGAAGGTGCAGGGACCAGTGCGGCCGGAGGCCAACATCGAGCTCGACCTCGGACTCGATTCCATGGAAAGAGTCGAGCTACTGACTCACCTGGAAAAGCTCTTCGGCACGGCCGTCTCCGACGAAGCGGCCAGCCGGATCTATACCGTGCGCGACCTGGTGGAGGCGGTGCGCTCGGGGGAGAAGCGAGGGCCCACGACGGAGGCCGGCGGCGAGCAAGCGTGGGAGCGGCTGCTGCAGGAAGCCCCGGAGGACGACCCCGTCTTCACCGACCTGCTGCGGCCGCGACCGCTGACGGCGTTACTGCTTTTCGGGGTCATGAAGATGTGCTATCTGGCGGGGCGAGTGCTGTTCCGCTTTCGCGTGAGTGGCCGCGAGTACCTGCCGACGTCGGGCCCCTTCCTGCTCTGCCCCAATCATCAGAGCTACCTAGACCCGTTCCTGCTGGCCAGCGCGCTGCCCTATCGCGTGATGCGGCAGCTGTTTTTCGTGGGAGCGAGCGAGTTCTTCACCACGCCGCTGATGCGCTGGCTGGCGCGCCGGGTCAACCTGGTTCCGGTGGATCCGGATTCGAACCTGGTGCGGGCCATGCAGGCCGGGGCCTTCGGATTGCGGCACGGCAAGGTGCTGGTGCTGTTTCCGGAAGGGGAGCGAAGCATCGACGGCCGGATCAAGAAGTTCAAGAAAGGGGCCTCCATCCTCTCGGCGCACATGCGCGTCCCCATCGTGCCGGTGGCGTTCGAAGGCCTGTTCGAAGTGTGGCCGCGCGGACGCAGTGTGCAGGGGCTGTCGCGAGTGGGCATGTGCTTTGGCGCCCCCATCCCGCCGCCACCGGCGCCGGCGCCCGCATCCTCCCTGAGTGAGACGGAAGCTGCCTATGCCCGGGCAACGGAGGAATTGCGCAGCCGGGTGGAGCAACTCTGGGAGACGTTGCGCGAAGCAGGAGCCGCCGAGCAGGCGGTGGTGAGTTAGCCGGCGACCCCTATCTTGCTTGACACCCCCGCCGCAGCCAGCGCATCATTGTGAGGTCTGCAGAGACGCACCGCCGCTTCTCGGCAATGATTCTCGCAACGAGGAACAAGTGATGGTACACACGGTCTTGCGGTGCCATACCTGCGGGGTCCGAGTCGAAATCAACCTGAGTGAGACTGACAAACGACGTCTGCGGGGAGAGGGCTACCTCACTCGTCACTGCCGGGAGTGCCGCGGCAACACCCGCTGGGAAGTGTACGAGTCCAGTGCCCCCGCGCGCCTTCTCGATGCGGGGCCGGAAGAGATGTCGCGCGGACGCATCCTGATCATTGACGACGACGAAAACGTCCTCCTCATTCTGGGCAAGGCCTTGGGCCGGGAGCAATTCGACCTGCAAATGGCTACTTCGGCTCGCGAGGCCATTACCTTGCTGGCTCGGGGAGACTTCGACGTTGTCATCTCCGACATCCTCATGCCGGGGTTCGACGGCAAGCAGCTTTTCCAGTTCTTAGAGGAGCATCTGCCGGAGGCCAAGGAACGAGTGGTTTTTATTACCGCCGATATGAGCAACCCGGACACGGTTACCTTCCTCCAAGAAGCCAAACGCCCCTACCTGGCCAAGCCGATCGACATCGGGACTTTGCTGGAGATGATTCGTCCCTACCTCCCTGCGTCCAAGGGGGCGTCAACGCAGGGGGACGGGTAGGTTACTCGGAAGAATCAGCTAACCAAGGGTTGAGGAGAGCGGCGTAGTGCGCGCCTGGGTGAGGGTTTTTCCAGCAAAGTCCATCAGCCGCTGTCGCTGTTCCTGGGTGAGGCCCACAAAAGTAAGGGCGAGCTCCTGGCCGGGGCCGATGCGGGCCAAGCGGGCAGTAACGTCAAAAGGACGCGGGTCGCCCGGCAGCTTGAACTGCACCTGAACCACACCGCCGGGAGTCGGGGTGAGGCCAAGCTGCAGCCGGACGCCGCTGGCGCTGATGTCCAGACTTTGACCGGTGACCATCTGCGGGAAGGATTGAATCTGCCACCGGCAGCGGATGGGAAGGCGCACCGCCACGCGCCGGTACCGACGCCGTTCCTGGGCCATGATGCCGCGGGCGGCGTTGAGCAGCGTCTCCAGTTGCTGCCGGGTGACGGGTTTTTCCAGGAAGAAGTTGACCCCGGCCCGGAAACACCGGCGCAGCGCTGCCGGTTCCGGGTTGTTTGTAATCACCACGATCGGGCAGCGGGAGTTGGACTTGGACCAGCGGATTCGCTCCGCCAGTTCGCCGCCGCTGATTTCCGGCAGATCCAGGTCCAGGAAGAAAGCGTCAAACTTCTCCCGATTGATCCGTTCCGCCGCCGGCGGGCTCGACTCCAGGCAGTGGAGGTCAGCTCCCATCTGCGTCAGAGTTTGCTGCAACCGCTGTAGGGTTTCCGGTTCGTGTTCGACGACCAGGATCTTCGGGTTGTAGTCAACGTCATACTCAGCGGACACTTCCAGACTGCCTGTCTCGTCGATGGACGCGTGGAAGCCTGCGGGCGCGCGAGACAATGATTACTCCTTTGTGTACGCGCGATGCACGCGCAGTGCCACACCGGCCACACACCGGGGACGGCAAACACGGTAGTTGTCCACCCTGCTGGAGCCAAGCAGGGCGGGTTGCAGTTCCCACAACGGGAAACCTTCCCCTTTGGGTAGGCCACGAGGGTGGCCAGGTGCCGCTCGGCCCATCCGGAGGGACACTTCTCAAGCGCTCCTGGCTACGTCTTGAATAGCCGCGCCAGCCGGTAGTAGAGGCCTTCGACGGCGCGGTGGAGTTTTTCGATGCCCTCGGTTTCGAAGGTGACCTCACTGGCGTCGATGTCAAGGTTGAGTGTCTCGGTGAGCTGGGCGGCGCGGCGGATGCGCTCTTTGGTGAGCAGGGGCAAGACCGAGTAGGCGTCGCCTTTCTGGGCCTGCAACTCGGTCCACTGCTGTACCACCCAGGCGGTGACGCGGATCTGGTCGACCGACTCGCGGAACTCTTGCAGGACGCGGACATCGACCTGTCCCGCTTTGATGTCTTCTTCCAACGCGCGGAGCTCTGCCCCGAGATTGTGCAGGCGAGCAGCGAGAGCTTGGCTGGGGGAGGTCTCAGCCTCTTCGGCTACTTCTTCTTCCGGCAAGGAGGGGGCGACTTGCGCGGCTGCCGTAGCGTGGGCGGCAGATTTCTCCAGTGTGTTCAGGTATCGCTCCAGGCGGTCCTTGGTTTCCGGGCCAATGTTCTCGAACTGAACGCCCATTCCTTCCCGCGGGACGGATCGCCGCACAATGCCCTGGCAAGGGATTCTTTCTTGGCCAAGGTGGAGTTCTAAGTAGACGGTCTTGCCCGACTCGAGGGGTTCTCGGTCTTCGATGAATGCCCCGCTCAGGCTGAGGTTCCGGATTCGCCAGGACCGACCGGTGTGGATGGCGTAGTCCTGCGGGGCGACGGGGAACCGAGGCATCACCCGTTTTTCCCGAGTCGGGGCTTGCCTCGTGTGGGCTCCACTCACGGTTCAGTCTTCGTGGCCACCGCCATCCTGGGCTCGCAGCCTCACCTCCCCGACAGGGCAATTGCGCCGCCAAACCACGCACCCCGTTGCAGTGGTCTTACTCCTGTCTTATCAGGCTGTTATGGGAGCGTCCCCAATTGCGTTTTGGGGCTGCGACAGGGGAGCAGTGCCATTTTGGGAAGTGATGCGTGGAGACCGGAGATTGAATGGAACTGGAAGGAGGGAGGGAAGGAGCCGGGCCCAAGGAGCCCGGCTCCTGAGAGCGCTAGAGTTGAACCACGTTGATGGCCTGGAACCCCTTGGGGCCCTTGGTGACCTCAAACTCCACTGCGGCGCCTTCTTGGAGAGTGCGATAGCCCTCTCCCTGAATGCCGGAAAAGTGGACGAAAACATCTTCGCCCGACTGGCGTTGGATGAACCCGTAGCCCTTCGAAGCGTTAAACCACTTTACTACTCCTTGCTCACGTCCGTCGTCTGCCACTGTAGTGATGCTCCTTGATGTTGATGCTGTTTGCCACTCCCAACGCCACGAGTCTGAGACCAAAAAAAGCCGCAGGCTGAAACCCGCGGCCTTTGAGTTCAACTCATCGGTGTTGCCAGAGCTTCAAACGCGGCCCTAGCCTAGCACAAGTCCCCCGGTCCTTCCAAGCGTTCTTCGGTATCGCCTGCGGGGGGGCCGACAGCTCGGTGCTCAGCTTGGCTTGACAACGTTCTGGGTGAAAGCCAGCCATGAGCCCCAGTACTGGCCAGGCTCAAAACCCGCTTGGCGGCACAAGCGCAGGACGGTAGCGCGGGTCTGATAGTGCGGGTCGGGAAAGATTTCGGTGATGGACAGTGTGCCGCCGGGTTTGAGCGCACGATGCAGGCGGCGCAGCGCCGCCTGCCGGTTAGGAATTTC
The DNA here is from genome assembly GCA_035282985.1 of Candidatus Acidiferrales bacterium. Lineage (GTDB taxonomy): Bacteria > Acidobacteriota > Terriglobia > Acidiferrales > 2-02-FULL-67-57 > DATEUS01. The sequence continues at coordinate 703 of DATEUS010000377.1, read as the reverse complement.
TCCCAGCACAGTGACCATCCACGCCCGGTCGAAACTCTCGGCGGGCAAGCGGCTGTCGGTGGCGATGTCACCCAGTTGGGGCACGATGTTGGTCACGCCCAGCTCGGCCACCCGGCGTTGCAGGCGCTCCAACATCTTGGGTTGAACGTCCAGGGCTACAATTACGCCCGTGGGGCCTACACAGCGCGCGGCGGGAATTGTCAGGCGGCCGGGGCCGCAGCCAACGTCCAAGGCGGTCTCTCCGAGGCGCAGGCCGATGCGCTCGAGGGTAGTCTGGCTTCCGGCCTGCATTTCCGTGAGCGGGTTCTCCAGCAGCCAGGCCAGTGAGGGAGGGCAAGGCAACCGACGACGCCGGCTGGCCCAGCGCCAACCCACGCCCACAATAACGACGGCGGCGATGAATCCGAGAAGCCCGTAAACGATGGCCATTTTTGTCCTTGCTTCATTCTAGCACCCCCCGGCTTCCGCGCTTGGGTAGGGGAGGGGCTTGCCCCCTCCCGCTGTCATCCCGCCTGCGCTTGGGTAGGGCAGGGGTTTACCCCCTGCCGCTCCTTCCTGGTGGGACAGGCATTCCTGCCTGTCTGGGCCGCGCCGCGGACCGAACTTAACTTCTATCGCCGCGCTTGTCCAGTTCAATCTCTTGATACTTGTCATCCCCCTCCAGAAACCTGAATAAACGACTGCCCTTTGGATGCTCTAGCGT
>DATEUS010000376.1:0-6669 GCA_035282985.1 Candidatus Acidiferrales bacterium | reverse complement strand
CCGACCTTCTCCCCCCACTGGACGATGGCGCCGTTCATGAAATCCACTTCGGTCTGCCGCTCGGCCAGAGTGTCCTGGAGCATGCTGGCCTTGTGCTTGCCCGGTGCCTTCGCCCCTTTCCTCACCAGATCGCGCGGGTCGCCGTGCAGCTCGATGCCGTGCGCCCGGGCCACGGCGATGCCTTCTTCAATCAGGGCGTTGAAGAGGTCGCCTGTGGGCGGAAAGAAGGTGGCGGCGCCGTGGTGCAGCCGCGTCAGCGCCCCGACCGGGTTGGTGGAAGCGTTGAAGATTAGCTTCGACCATTGCGCGCCCCGGGCGTCCTCCATCCCGATGGTGTTCATCCCCGCCCGGGTGAGAAGGTCCGCCAGCTCCTTCACCTTGGCCATCGGCGTGTGGCTGGGCTCGAAGGGCCCGATCCAGGTGTCGCCGCTGATATCGTAGCTCACGTGCCCAGGTTCGACCACATGCCCGGCGGGGAAGGTGGTTCCGCGAATCACATACTTTACATGCTCGGCGATGATTTCTTCGTTGCCCACTCCGTTCTGCACCGAGCAGACGGCGCTGTGGTCGTCAAACAGGCGCGCCGCGCGTTCTATGGCCGAGCGGGTGTGGATGCTCTTGGTGGCGACAATGCCGTAGTCGCAGAGCGGGATCTCGCCCGGCTCAGTGCTGGCCTTGAGGTGAGAGGTGAAATCGGCCGCACCCGAGAGCCGAAGACCCTTGCTGTTGATGGCGGCCATATGCTCTCGCCAGACATCGAGGGCGTAGATTTCTGCCTCTCCCCGGCGGGCCAGGTGGGCGGCAAAGAGGCTGCCGACGGCACCACAGCCAACGATGCAGATTTTCATAAGCTAGTACCTCAGGCAGTGCCTTTCTGGCGTGCTGCGAAGCCGACCGCCACCGCGCTGAGAGCGATGATAAGGAAGGCGGCGCCGACTATCGCCAGCGCTTGCGGGCCAGCGCCGCGGTCGACCGTTTGCAGCCATACCCCCAGTGGGAAGGCAAAAGAACCTACGACCAGCATCATCGCCAGGTAGAAGCGCACCCGCTCGGAGAAGGCAACTTGGTCGAAGATCAGGCCGAACAGAATGAGCAGCAGAGCGAGCCCGCTCCAGTGGGAGTGGACGTCCACTTCGCGAGCGTACTCGAACTTGGCTGTCTCATAGCCATCGAGCGCGGCCTTGGCTTTGCTCATATCCCGTTGGGCAGCGGCGGCGAAGCCGTTGGACAGCGACACTGTGATGCTCTCCAGGGTTTGGTGTTCGTCGAAGAGGGCGTAGTAGAGGCCGTAGCTCATCCCCCAGACGACGAGCAGCAGTCCGCCGACAATCAGCAGCTTTCGCGACCGGCTCATTTCGTCGCCCCCTCCGGGGCGTCCAGCTTTCCGGTGTAGCGCAGCACGCCGGTCAGCATCCCCAGCAAGGCGATGATGGCCAGGAACCCGCCCACGTCGGCGATGCCGCCCGCCACCAGGCCCCATTGCAATTCCAACAGTACGAAGACAGGCAACACTACCGAGCCAAGCAAGAAAATGATGACCCACCGCCGTTTCCAGCGCTCGCTCAGGAAGACAAAGGGCTGAATGAAAGCCAGCAGAAGGGCAAGGGTGCCGAACTCAATGATGTGGGCGTGGGCAGCGATTTTGACCGCCTTGTTCGCCTGCAAACCGCCATAGTCGTTCACAGCCTGCAGGGCCGCGGTCAGGTTCTGAGCGGCGGCGCTCTCCACCATGGCGCCCAGCAGGGCCACGTCCTGGGCCTCATGGTCGTAGAGGTCAGCTCCGGCGTAGTAGGCCCCGTGAATGAAGCCGGCCAACACCAGCAAAGTGCCTCCGGTCAGCAGCGCCCGGCTGGGCCAACTGCGGTCGGGGAGCAGCTCCTCTGCCTTGACGGCCTCCCGTTGGCTACGCAGGTGACGCCAGAGCCCGCCCAGTTCTCCGGCGCAGGCGATAATCACAAGCAAACCGCCGAAGTCGGCGACGATGCTGGCCCAACCGATGCCGGCGCTCGCGAGCGGGCTGCCGGCGGTGCCCACGTAGTAAATCAGAAAAACTGAAACAGGCAAGAGCGTGGAGCCGGCGATGAAAAGGAGAGCGAGCTGCCTCTTTCGTTTGTCGCTCAAGGCCACGTAGGGTTGCAGGAGCGCCAGCAGGAGGGCGATGTAGCCGAAGACGATGATGTGGACGTGGGTATCGACCTTGGTGCCGCGGTTTTCCAGCAGGCCGCCACCGCCGCCGATGCTGATGATGTGGCTCTGGGCTGCAGTGGCGTCGGCCGCTGCCACCGCTTCGGTGGCCGCCACCAGGTGCCCGCCGATGCGGTCGGCGTTCTGGTGGAGGACGAAGACTGCGAAGATGTCGCCGAAAATCATCCCGGCCACGATGAGCAGGATGCCACCGATGATGAGCAGGCGGCGGGCGCCCATCCGGGGAAAAGCAGCGGCGCGGTTGGCGATTTCGGGCATCGTGAGCTGTTCGCGCTCCCGGTCGGTGGCTGCTCTACTTTAGCGGAAAGCCGGCATCACCCGGGTGGCAAAAAGATGCTGGGTCTTGATGGACTTCCAGTGTTCCAGGCCGCCGAAGTTGGCGACGATGGCCAGCTCGCCGATGCCACCCTTCGCTTGCAGGGCCTGGATTTGCTTGATCACCTTCTGGGGCGTGCCGATGAAGCCGATCTCCTGCTCGACGATCTCCTCGTAGGTCAACTTGGTCAAAGACTCCAGCGCGCCGCTGGCATAGAAGTCGTAGCCCTTGGCGCGCAGCTCGGCCTTCTTCTCTTCGCTTTGCAGGGTCTCAACCGGCGAAGCGTTGAAGGCCAGGAAGTTGAGCAGCGCCTGCTCCACCTCTTTGCGGATCTGCTTCTCATCGTTGTCGAGGTAGACCGGGCGGATGTAGACCACGTCGGGGGTGTGGCCGTTCTCGGCGCAGGCTTTCTTGTAGATGGCCAGCGGGCCCTCCAACACCGAGTAGGGCAGCAGCGGGGGCACAAAAATCCCCCAGCCGCGCTCGCCCGCCATTTGATAGGTGATGTCGCTGGTCCCACCGGTAAAGAGTCGGGGGTGGGGTTTCTGCACCGGCTTGGGGACCACGGAGAGGTCCTTGACCTTGTAGTACTTGCCCTCGAAGGAAAACTTCTCCTGCGTCCAGGCGCGAATGAGAATCTCGATGCACTCGTCGTAGCGGGGCCGGCTCTCTTCCAGGGCGACGTTGGTGGGCCCGTAGAGCCAGGCGTGGCCGCGCCCCAGGCCGCACTCGAGACGCCCGTTGGTGAGGATGTCAACCTCGGCAATCTCTCCCGCCAGGCGCATGGGATTCTCCAGCGGCAGGGTGTGGAGGGCGGTGCGGAAGCGGATGCGCTGGGTGCGCTGGGCAGCGGCGGCGAACATGGCCAGGGGGTTGGTTGAAATGGAGAACTTCTGGAAAAAGTGGTGGTCGATGATGCTGTAGACATCAAAGCCGGCCTGATCGGCGTGCTCGATCTGCCGGAAGATTTCCCAGGTCAGCTCGCTGTGGGATTTTCCCGGGGGCGTCTGCATTTCGCAGTAGATGCCGAATCGCATCGGTCTTAGTCCTTTCGGTTTATGAAGTCATAACTGGCCCTTAGCAGATGGGCAACAGAGTCGCTCTTTGTCATTCCGAGCGTAGCGACGGTTCGACTTACGCTCACCGTGCCGAGCGAAAGTCGAGGCAGGAATCTGCTTGTGTCGCACATGGGTTGAAGAAAAAGCAGATTCCTCGCCCCGCTTGGCGGGGTCAAGGGCTCGGAATGACAGTGCTACACTGTTTTTCAGCATCCTTCTAAGGGGCTCCGGTTTCCAACTTGCTGTACCGTCCCCGATAGAAAAGCAGCGGGCGCCCTTCCCGGGTGGCGGCGTGCTCCACCTGGCCGACAAAGATGGTGTGGTCGCCGGCCTCATGGGCGGCCACCAGCGCGCATTCGAGTTGCGCCAGGGAGGTCTCCAGTAGCGGCGTGCCGCGCTCGGTAAAGGAGTAGCGCACGCCCAGGTGGGCGGCGGTCTCGTGGCTCTGGTTGACATCGGCGAAGTAGCGGGCCAGGGCTTCTTGCCCTTCCTTGAGCACGTTGACGCCGAAGCGCTTCTGCTCTTTGAGCAGCGGGTGGCTGCGGGCGCTGTGGTCCACACACACCAGCACCAGCGGCGGCACCAGCGAGATGGAAGCGAAGGCGTTGGCGGTCATTCCGTGCACCTGGCGCTGGCCGCGGTCGATGGTGATGACGGTGACCCCGGTGGCAAAGTGCCCCAACGCCTGTCGGAATTCATCCTGGCTGATTGTCATGCCGAGCCTGACTGGGTCCACTCGTGCGGAGGAGGAAGCGGCTGGCAGGGGCCACCCCTCCCGGCCGGTCTAGCCTCGCACGGAGGCACAAATCAGAACGTGAGCCGCACCGCGAACTGGAACTGCCGGGGATTGTTGATGGCCCGCGGCGTCCCGTAGTCGGGGTTGGGGGAGCCCTCCAAGTTGCTGAAGGGTCCACCCACACAGCCGGCCGCCGTTGGGTTGAGGGGGCAGAAGTCAGCGGCCGCATACAGGGTGTTGAAGAAGCGCACGTTCAGGCTATTGAAGAGGTTGAAGCCCTCGGCAATGAGTTGCAGCCGGACATTCTCCGAGAGGTTGAAGGAGCGGGCAACGCGGGCATCAAAGCTGTAGAGCCCGTCCCCTTTGAAGGTGTTGCGGGGATCGATGCCCACCCGGTCGTTGACGTCAAAAACGTTGCCGTTGGAATCGAAGCCGACATACTTGTTGAAGTAATGGGCCGACTGCAGCGTCACGATGGTGCCGAATTCCCAGTCCTTGACGAAGGGGTTGCCGGTGGTCGGCGTACTGATGGTGGCGTTGCCGACAAAGCGATGGGCGACGTGGTCGGCCGAGATGGCCTTGTCGTTGATGTTGTTGGCGTCCTGGGGGATGAGCACGAAGCTGGGATTGGGCCCGTCGTCGAGGCTCTTCGACCAGGTGTAGCTTAACCCCAGGCCCAGCCAATTCGTGGGCCGCTTGTTGAAGTTGATCAGCAGGCCGTCATAGACCGACTTCCAGCGGGAGTCAGCCTCAAAGTAGACGGCGATGTTCTGCACCGCCGTGCTGGGGAAGGGCAAGACGGTGGTGCTGCAGTCCGGCCCGGGCAGGCGGACGTGGAAGTCACGCTTGAGGCCGGTGTTGCCGGCAGAATCGTGCATTGTTTGCGGGCAGCCGTTGTCGGGGCCCTGGTTGATGTCGTAGAAGCTGCCCAGCTTGAGCCCCTTCGTCCGCAGGTAGCTGATGCTGAGGCGGGCATCCTTGAACACTTCAAAATCAAGGGCCAGCATCATCTGGATGCCGTAGGGGGCCTCATGGTCGTCGGCGAAGCGCACGATGACCGAGTCTCCGAAGAAGGCGCAGCCGGCCAAGGTGCCGATGACGCGGTGGGTCAAGGGGTCCCCATCAACGAAGAAGTTGCCCTCCGGGCAGGGAAAGCCGAGCGTCGCCGTGGAATCAACATAGTCGGGGTAGGTTCCGCTCAGCAGCAATTCCCTCATGGCGACGCCGGTGATGAACGGGTCGCTGGAATAAGCGAACAAACGAGTTTCGGCGTTCACGTCATTCTGCTTGGCTTCCCGCCCCGGGAACTCGCTGATGACGCCGCCGCAGGAGGGGATTTGGCACATCAGCAGCGGTGAGGGGATGATGCCGGTGAAGCGCCCGATGCCGCCGCGGAGAACAATGCTGCGGCTGGTGCCGAAATTGTAGGCAAAACCAAAGCGGGGGTCGACGTTGTCGTAGTCGCCCTTGAGCACCTGCCGGGGCCAGTCCTCCCACTCGTAGCGCACGCCGAAGTTCAGCGTCAGATTCGAGGTGGCCCGCCATTTGTCCTGGATAAAGAGGCCGTTGTAGTAGTGGGTCAGGACGCCCTTGGCCAGGTTGCGGATTTCCGTGGGGATTCGGGTTCCCGTGTAGACCTCGGTTCCGGGGATGAGGGTCGGCTCGAGGAAATTCTGCGCAGCATCGTTGCGCTGGAAGAAGAGCACGAAGGGGGCGCCGGCCTCAAAACTGGCCGGGCATTCGACCGCCCGCATGCAGAGGAAGTGGGCCTCAAAGGGATAAAAGAGCGGGAAGCTCTCGGTCGTCTTGACCCAGTTGAAGTTGCCGCCGAATTGGAGGCTGTGCTTGCCTCGGGTCCAGGTCATGGAGTCGGCGATCTCAAAGCGCGGCTCCTTGTAGAAATCGGGGTTGCCACGATTGATGCCAATGACAAAGGTGTGGGTCTGTTCCAGGCGGGGCTGGCTGGCGACGGTGACGAAGTCAAAGAAGCGGCGGGCATACTGCACGCGCAAGTCGTTCAGCAGCGAAGGGGAGAAGGACGTGGTCAGGCCGCCGACGAGCGTCTGGTCTTTGATGAAGTTGTCTTTGAAACCGGAGGGAACCTCCCCGCCGTCGTTAAGCGGGGACTGGTTGGTGAGGTCGGGCTGGTTATAGAAGTAGCGCACAAACATGTAGTTGCGCTGGGACAGGGAGGCGTCCAGCTTGACCAAGAATTGGTCGTAGTCCGACCGGCGGATCTGGTTCAGGTTTTCCCCCGGCAGGGTGCCGGGGGCGCCGGCGGGCAGGAGGCCAAACAGAGTGGTCTTGGCGGTGTTAATAACATCGATGTTGCGCAGGATAACCGAGTTGTAGAA
>DATEUS010000375.1:0-6476 GCA_035282985.1 Candidatus Acidiferrales bacterium | reverse complement strand
CGGAGCAAGCACTCATCCCGGAAGTAGACCCCGCACTGGAAACAAACCTCGTCCGGGCCGGCGCTGTGGTCAAACAGGCCCGCCGAGAGGCGGTCCAGCAAGCCGGCGGCGCGGTGAAGTTCCGCGGAGGAGAACCCCCGGAAAAGTCGGGCCAGTTCCCGATCCCGGGCCGTTTCGTAGGCGGCCAAGAGGCGGCGGCTAGACTCGGTGAGTGAGAGCTGGATGGCGCGGCGGTCGGGCTGCGCTTCGGTGCGGCGCAGCAGCTTGCGGCGCACCAGCTTGTCCACCGCCTTGCTGGCGGCGGCCGGGCTGATTCCCAGGAACAAGGCCACGTCGCCGAGGGAATGGGGGCCTTCTAAAGCTACCAGCTTGAGGAGCTTGAACTGGGAGAAGGAAAGCTGTGTCCCCACCACCTGGCGCAGAAGCTTTTTTTCCACTACCTGGCTAAGGCCGGAGGCAAAAACCTGGGTGCTGCCGAGGAAATCGTTCACCAGTCGGGCAGTGATGCGCTGGGCCATCGCGCCTTCCTCTCTCGGCTTGCCAGGAGCGACCGCGTTCGAATTGGTCGCCCAGCTCACCCTTTGCAGTGGCAGGCCGAGGGCCAGACGTGCAGACTTAGGGGCCCAGTGCTAACGGTTAGCGAATCAAGCAGATGCAGAGAGACCGCGCGAATCGCCGGTGAGAGCGCCAGCACCTGCGGAATTTGGCGCGCACTGCTGTGTGTTCTCGTGAGGAAAGAATCGACCAGGCGGTGTTGAGTTTCACACATGACCGTGGAACAATTTGTCCGAGGAACAAAGCAACGCTGTTCATAGTAAACAGGGTTAACTATCTCCTGAGTCGACTGCTATCGCAGGATGTCCTGTCGTTGGCAGCTAGCGTGCAGTGCTTCCGTGGGGTAGAATGCCCCGCAGGCGGTGTTGTGCACCGCCCTCCATCGAGAGAAAGGAGTAGTCCAGATGGGTTCCGAAAAGAAAACGATCGAGCTCCTGAACCAAGCGCTGAGTGACGAACTGGCGGCGATTTACCAATACATGTGGCACCACTTCCACGGCCAGGGGATGGAGAGCCCGGCCATCCGAGAACTGTTCAAAGAGGCGTCCATGGACGAGATGAAGCATGCCGAGGCCCTGGCCGAGCGCATTACCTTGCTGGGAGGGGACCCCACCCACCAGCCCGGCCCGGTCAAATTCGGAGGCGACCTGCGCAAGATGATCAAAGACGACCTGGCGGCCGAGGAAGACGCCATCAAGTTCTACCGGAAGGCCGTCGCGCAGTGCGAAGACGACCCCACCACCCGACGCCTCTTCGAGAGTCTCCTGGAAGACGAGGAGCGCCACGCCGACACCTGGCGCACCACCCTGGGCAAGTAGGAGGGACCGGAAGCCCTCATGTCCGAGCAACTGGTGATTCTGGCTCTGACGGCAGCCAGCCTGGGCTTTGTGCATGCCCTGCTGGCGCCGGACCACTATCTACCCTTTGCCTTCATGGCCCGGGCAGGCGGGTGGTCGCGGACCAAGACGCTGGCCGTTACCCTGGCCTGCGGCGTCGGCCACGTCTTGAGCTCGGTCGTGCTGGGAGCGGTGGGAATCGGCCTGGGAATGGCGGTGGCGCACCTGGAGGCGGTGGAGTCCTTCCGCGGCCAACTGGCGGCCTGGGCCCTGATCGCCTTCGGCCTGGTCTATTTCGTCTGGGGGCTACGACGAGCCCTGCGCCATCGGCCGCACACCCACGTGCACGCCCACGCCGGCGGCACCGTGCACAGCCACACTCACATCCATGAAACCGACCACGTCCACATCCATGCCCGCGAGGGCAAGGCCACGGCGGGGTCGGCGGCGAACCTGACTCCCTGGGTGCTTTTCACTATCTTTGCCTTTGGGCCTTGCGAGCCGCTGATTCCGCTGGTCATGGTTCCCGCGGCGCAGGAGAGCTGGAGCGGGGTGGCGCTGGTGGCAGGGGTTTTCGGCCTCGCCACGTTGGCCACGATGGTGGCGGCGGTACTAGTCTGCCAGATGAGCCTGGAAAGGCTGCGGCTGGGAAGCCTGGAACGCTACACGCACGCACTGGCGGGAGCGGCGCTGGCCCTCTGCGGGGTGGCGATTCAGTTCCTGGGGCTCTAGTCGGCAGCACCGCGACTCCGGCAGAGAATCTCGAACCTCCTTAGTAGGGGTGCCTTCCAGGTCCTTCAGCCTGCCAGCGGTCCCTTCGTCGGCATCAGCACCTGCCTCAGAATTCCCCTTGTTTGCCGCTGGCGGTGGTGGTAGTATGCCTGCCATCTCGGGGGCGGCCAAGCACAACAGGTCATCAGGCTCCAAAGTGGCACCGATGCAGGCTCGCTTCCTCTTCCTTGCACGCGGTGGCCGTCAGCAGGGCGAGACCATTTTTAGGGAAGAAACGGGAGGTTGACCATGCACAGAAAAATCTTGGGGGCCGCGCTGGGCGGAGCGTTGTTGTTGCTGGCGTCCAGTTCAGCCAGCGCAGGCGCGCCCTTGTTCTTCAAGCAGGAGGTGAAGATTCCTTTTGCCCTCCAATCCGGCTCCACAGTCGTCGAACCCGGCAAGTACATGATCAGAGCTTTCCTAGAAGGGAACAACTGGTTCCTGACTTTGTCTCCCAGCAGCAAAAGCAATCGGGAGGTCCTGCGTGTTACCGGCGCTTACGCCGATATTCCGAACGAAGACCGCAACTTCAAGGAACTCCGGCTGCAAATCATGCGGGAGGATGACAAGGATAAGGGCGGCAAGTGGGTCATCTTCCAACTGGACATCCGCAATCCCGGAGACAACTTTGCCCGGCTCGTGTTCCGAGTGCAGGAGGCCACTAAGGAATAGTCGCGGCGGGCCCGACCCTGTCTTCTGCGTTGAAATAGCTTCGAGGGATCTCGCGGCGCCGGCGACTCTCTAGTCGGCGGCGCTGCGGCTGCGGCCCAGGGTCTTCTCCTCCTCAATGGCCGCCAGCATGGTAGCATCGTCGGCGAACTTGAAGGAGGGCAAACCTCTTTCCTTAGCCTGCTTCTCTTCTGCCTGACCCAAGAAACCGAGGTCATCCTTGGGCACGCACTCGACCCCCTTGCGCGCCAGCAGGTTTTGAATCTCCTTGATGGAGGCGGTGGCTTTCTTGGGGGCGCTTTCCAGGTACTTCAGCACGTGGGTGGCGCCCTTCTCGGCGTCAAAGCGCGCCTTGCCGACCAACCCTTCGCTGGCCTTGCGGGCCCAGCCGGCTACGTAAGTGCCTTCGACCACTTTGCCACCCTGGGGATCGAAGACTTCATAGGCGGCCCGCTCGGGGTCGCTCTCGTCCGGGTTGGTCTCATAGCCCCATTGGCCGCAGGGGAGCCCCAAGCTCGGATCCACAATATCGCCGATGGCGAAAATCATGGTGTCGAACTCGAGGTCACTAGTCTTGTCGGTGCCCTTGGCAGCAGTGCCGCCATTCTTAGCGACGAGCAGGTTGTCGGTGACGGTCAAGCGGGTGATGCGGCCGCTGGCATCGGGATGAATCTCGCGGGGGCCGGAGAGGAAGCGGAAGCACAGCCGCGGCAGGACAGGCTCGGCGAAGGGCTTAGCCAAGGTGGGGAAAGTGGCCTCCGACACCTTGGCGATATCCTGCCCGACGTTGGCGATTCTGTCTTTGACGCGCTGGAGCTCGTCCTGGAGGGCCCGGCAGTCCAAGTGGGGTTCAATGTAGGCGAACTCCTTCTCGTCGAACTTGACCTCGAAGGGGCCGCGCCGGGCAATCACCCACACTTCCTCGGTCTGGCGGTTGGGGTCGTCCTGCATCACCCAACGGGCGATGTCTACCATCACGTTGCCCATGCCGATGATGGCGATGCGCTTACCGGTGGAGAAATCATGGGAGGCAAAGGGCGGTAGCAGGTTGTAGTGGTAGACGAAGTCCTTGGCGGAATAGACGCCGCCGGCCTCCTCGCCCAGCAGGCCCAGCTTCTTGGTCCCCTGCGCCCCGACGGTAAAGACCAAGGCGGCCGGGTTCAAGTCGCGCAGCTCACCCACCGAGAGCGGGTGGCTCTCACCGACCGGCACGTGGCCGAAGTAAGCAATGTTGGGCAGCTCGAGGATCTTGCCGAACTGCTTGCGCAGGCCGCTCTTCATCTTTTCCTTCATCGGGTAGATGCCGTATTCCGCCAGTCCCCCGGCCTTGATGTCGCGGTTGAAAATGACGACGGAATAGCCGGCCCGGGCAATCTTCTGGGCGGCGAAGAGACCCGCCGGCCCGGCTCCAACTACAAAAACTGTGTTCACGTCGGCCTCCTCGGGTGGCGCTTGAGCATACCTACCCCGCCTTGCCTATGCACTTCCGTTGCCGGTTGAGGACATAATAGCCGACGAGCTAAGTATCTGCAAATCAATGAGTAAGCAGTCGGCTTCCCTGTCTATTGGGGAACGGTCTCAACGATATGAGCGATATTCCCCAGCCTCCTGCCGCCATGGGCCACAACCTGCGTCGACGCCACCGGCTGGCCGGGACCGCGCGGAACGAAGCGGACAGAGAAAAGACAGGCTGGGGTAACATAAGCTGTGGCGGCCAACTTGCAAGGCCGAGCGCGGCCAACGCAGCTCACGATCAGCGCGCCGACTCCACCGAAGGGAGCTCCTTATGGACACGCCGCATAGAAACCCCGAATACCTCGGCTTCTGGCCCTCCTGGGCGCACCACATAGGTGACCTGGTCTTCGGGGCCAATGACGGCATCGTGACCACCTTTGCCGTGGTCAGCGGAGTCGCCGGGGCCTCACTGAGCGTGAAGGTGGCCCTCGTCCTGGGTCTGGCCAACCTACTGGCGGACGGCTTCGCCATGGGCGCGGGCAACTACCTGGGGATGCGGTCTGAGCAGGACTACCAGGCCAGCCTCGGCGTCTTGCGCGAAGGACACACTCACGCCGCCGGTCACGGCGCCGCCATTTTTCTGGCCTTCCTTGGTGCCGGCAGCGTCCCCCTGCTTCCCCTCTTGCTTGTGCCCCAGGATCACACCTTCCTGGCTTCCTGTGCGGCCACCGGGACCATCCTCTTCATTGTGGGGAGCCTGCGCACTCTGGTCACGCGGGCGCGCTGGTTCGTGAGCGGGCTGGAGATGCTGCTCATCGGCTCGCTGGCGGCGACGATGGCCTACCTGGTGGGTTACTTCCTGCGGCAGCTGGTCTCGGCCTAGTGCGCAACCGAGCCGCAGCCGGGCCTAGCCTGGAGCCGCATCCAACAGCGTTCCTGGCTGAAAATAATGGGGCGCGCCCTCGCCGGTGGGCAGGGGCACGCCCGCTTCTGAGCCAACTCTCGCGGAACTAAAAACTCAGCACGACGCTGGTGGTGACGATGTGGGAGTCGTAGTCGCTGAAGGTGCCGACTTCCTGGTTGTAGTGGTAGTAGCGCCAGCCGAACTTCCAACTGACGTTGTCGCTGAAGGCGTAGCGGACGCTCACGTGCGGCTGGTGGTACATGAGACCGCCCGCAAAGATTTCGAAAGGATCCAGGTTGGCGTTGTCGCAGTTCTGGCTTTCGAGAGGAACGCAGGCGCCCGCCGGATCTGAAGGCGGGAAGCTGCCCGAGCTGTCCACAATGCGGTAGCCGGCGTCCACATAGAGATTGCCGGCGACGCGCCCACCGGCATCCACGTAGAAGTAGTTCTCGTTCAAGAGGTAGAGGAACACGCCCGCGCCGTAAGGCGGATTCGGAGTACCGGAGACTGGGAACGTCACATCAGTGATGGCCGTGATGTCGTTGCGGCTGTAGCCGGCGTTGAGGTAGCCGCGCTCGAAGCGGGCGAGTTGGAAGTCGACGGTCCCGCCGCGGTTGCGGCTGCTGTGACGCCCAGGGAGCTCTTCCGCGGGCACCGACGAAACGTTCACGCCATCTCCACAGGTAACTGGATAGATCGGATCCGCCGCGGGAAACACGGCAGGATTGGTGCCGCTTGTAACGCAAGTGTTGAGGAAGAGAGGGTTCGGGATTGGGGCCTTGAAGTTCTGGTTGTCGAAGATGAACCAACTACCGTTGAAGCGGATGCCATCCCAGGGCTCGAAACGGCCGCGCAGGCGATAGCGGTCGAGATCGGCCGGCATCTGCCGGTTGAACACGCGGGTATAATCACCGTTCTCCATATCGAAGAAGATTTGGATGCGCTTGTTGGGCTTGAGGACCAGACCAGCGAGCCAGGACCGGTTGATGGCGCCAATTTCCTCGGTGTGGGTGTCAGTGTCGGGCACACCACCGCCCTCCGATGCACTCTCGAACTCCAAGAACTTCCAGTCGCGATCGAGATAAAAAAGGCCGCCACGAACGGTGAGCCAGTCGTTGACCTCATAGCGAGCTTCGAAGCGTTCCTGGAAGGAGTCGAGATCAAAGAAGGTGCTGGCGAAGAAGTTCTGGAAGCCTGTGTTTGAGGTGGTGGCGTTCAGCGGGCAGCCGCTGGCCGTCGGCGTGCCGCAGAAGATGTCGCGGAACTCATGCTGGAAACCGGCGATG
>DATEUS010000374.1:0-2579 GCA_035282985.1 Candidatus Acidiferrales bacterium | reverse complement strand
GGGAGGCGAATCATTCCTGCACGACGGCCTGCGCTTCACTGTGTTGGAGATGGACGGCCGGCGCGTGGCCCGGGTCAAGATTGAGCGCCTGGGTTCAGGCGGCGAAAGCGGGGCCAGTGGCGCCGAGAGCCACGCCTAGGGTGTGCAGGACGCCGCCAGGCCAGCCCGTGACCCGTGATTCAGTAACAAAGAAGATCTATCTCCCCGGGCAGTAACGCATTGAAGACAAGGGGAAAATAAACAGCCGCAGAAACCGTCCGTTCGACTCGCTGCGCTCGCTCAGGGCGGCAAGAGCCGCGAAAACTGCAAAACCCGTGGACTTTGAGTGGGCTGTTCTGCTAGAGGAGAGAAGCCGGACCCAGGGTTCCGCGGCCTTGCGCAAGCTTCACGGCTGGAACGCCCTGGCGGCAAGGAATCCGCTTGTGACAGAAACGCGCGGCGAGAAAATAGAAAAGAGAAAATAGAATATCGGGGCTGACGGCTGATTGCTGATGGCTGTTTCTTTCAGTCGTTGAGGGGAACGGCTTTTTCAACCAGCGCGATTTCTTCCTGGGTCCGGAATGACAGCGAGCGCGAGTGGTGCGCGGCTAGCCGAGTTGGAGGGTGACTTCGGCGCCGCGCTTGAGGCCAAGGATTTTTGCGGCGCCGCCGCGGTTGGAGGCGATTTCCAGATAGCCGGAAGAGCCCAGCAGGGCGAAGACCTCGTTCTGCGCGCCTTCGGCGTAGTTAGTCGCCAGCCTGTCGATCTCTTTCTCTCCCGCCATCATCTTGAAGGGCGGCGTGGGTTCGGCGAAGAGCTGGGGGCAGTCGTCAGCGGCGATGTTGGTGATGACGTTGCCGAAGCGATCCACCTTCAGTACCATTCCTTTCCACGCTTTGTCGCCGGTGGACTGGGCCTTGGGGATGGTGAGCTTGACGAAGTCTTCGATGAGGTCGCCGAACTGCCGCGCCTCCACGCCCTTGGCCAGCCAGCCGGCCACCGCGGCGAAGACGTCGCGGGCGTGGAAGGTGTTGCTGACCGGCTGGTGGAAGTAGTGCGTGCCGGTGATGTTGTAGACGCTCAGCTTCTCCTGCTGCGGGTAGATGAAGCTGAGCACGCCGTTGTCGGGGGCGATGAAGAAGTGCTGGTCGCCGGTCACCAGCAGCGGGCGGCGCTGCGTGCCCACGCCGGGGTCGACCACCACGATGTGGATGGTGTGCAGGGGGTAATACTGGTAGCTCTGGGCGATGGTGAAGGCAGCGTCGAGGATGTCGTAGGGGATGACGTCGTGGCAGAGGTCAACCAGCTCGGCGTCGGGGCAGATGCCCAGCACCACGCCCTTGATGGCTCCCACGTAGTAGTCGGCGGTGCCGAAGTCGGTCGTCAGTGTAACGATGGATCGCGCCATGAGTCCGGCTATCTTACCGCCTTTTGGCGGGAAATGAAGGAGAACCGCAGGGAAGCTACGCGATATGCGCGGCGGTTGTCAAGCTGCAGGTTTCGGCAGCTTCTCAACGTGGGGTGCGCTAACGGGGGAGGGCGCGTCCCACGGCCCGCAGCCAGCGGGCGCAGAGGTAGGAGGCCGCCGCCAGCCCACCCCAGAGCAGCAACTGGTCAGTGGCCGCCAGCCAGCGCCGGTAGCGGTCGTAGAGCAGGCTCTCGCTGGCCAGGTAAATCGTCATCGGCAGGTGGAGCAGGATCAGCGCCGCCGCCAGCTTGAGCACATCCGGCAGCCACCCTCGCTCTCCCCGCAGCGCCCGGCCCAGGAAATATAGTCCGATGGCGGCCAAAACCAGGAAGGACCAGAAGGCCAGCATAATGGCGTGCTCGTTCAGGCGCGCTTCCAGCAAGAGGGCGTGTTTGTGCAGCTCATCGGAGACCGAGTAATACTGCAGGGCGGCATAGGTGGACACCAGCCCGGTCCAGACACCCATCGCCACCAGGGCGAGCATGGCCGCCGCCAGGAACAGTCCGCCCAGCCCGGCGGAAGTCGGATGGAGGCGCGCCGCCCGCGTTGCCATCGCCAGCCCGACAAGCACTCCCGCCACCGCGATGGCGAACAGCAGCAGTGCCGCCACTACCCCCACGGCGACAAACTGGGCGCGCAGGGTCAGCAACTTCTCCCAGTCGCGTTCCAGGCGGTAGGGGTTCTCGTGGGTGACGAAGTAAACGGAGCCGGCGGTGAGCGCCAGCAGAAAGCCGCTGAGCAGATAGCCCACGGCAGCAGCGCTCAACACCGCTCGCCGCCGCTCAAACATTTGGGCTCCGGTTGGCTCCTCGGGGTCGGGGTCGGAGGTCACTCGCAGCCAGAAGGCGTCGCCATCCATATCAGAGCCGCGCCCCTAAAGTCAAAGCCTGTGGACTGCCGCAGCGGTTTCCGCTTGTCTGTTTCGCGTTGTGGCGGTAAGCTGCCAGTTTCCCTTTAACCCAAGGAGGCGATGTATGCCCAACAACGAACCGACCCACGCCCAAGCTCAACTCCAGCTCCAGCTCTACGACCTGCGCCGCGAGGCCAAGCTCCGGCAAGCGCGCGAGTGGTTCTTTCAGAGCTACTTTGCCGACAGCTTGGAGGAAAGCAACCATTTGACCCCAGTCGGCT
>DATEUS010000373.1:0-6578 GCA_035282985.1 Candidatus Acidiferrales bacterium | reverse complement strand
CAATCGCCAGCGGAGCCTTGGACCAGTTTCGGCGGCCACCCGCCTTGAGGTGGTAGATCTCGACCGGCACGCCCGCCTCGCGGCCAATGCGCAGGGCTTCGTCAATCGCCTCCAGGTACTGGTCGGCCTCCGAGCGCATATGAGTTATGTAGACACCGCCGTAGGGCGCCATCGCTTTGGCCAGCTCGATCAGCTCTTCGGTCGAGGCAAAGCTGCCGGGAGGATAGATGAGGGCCGTAGCGAGCCCGAAGGCGCCGTCCTCCATCGCGTTCCGCACTAGGGCGCGCATCTGCCGGAGTTCGTCGGCGCTGGCCGGACCTTCGGCCATGCCCTTGACGTACGTCCGCACCGTGGTGGCGCCGAGAAAAGAACCGACGTTGGGCGCGGAGCCGTGCTGTTGCATCGCCTCCAGCCAGGCCTTGAAGCCGCGCCGCCCGTTGAACTCCTTGCTGGGGGCGTTGGTGGAGCCTTCGCCCAAAATCTCGGTGGTGACACCCTGGGTGATCTTGCTGATCACGCGCCCATCGCCCTCGAGGAAGGCCTCGCGGGAGTGGCTCTGGATGTCGATGAAGCCGGGCGCCACCACTAGGCCGCGAGCGTCGATGCGTACCCGCGCGCGCGCGTCGGCCAGCAGCCCGGCCGGAGTGATGCGGGCGATGCGGTCGCCGCGAATGGCCAGGTCGCCGTAGAACCAGGGGTTGCCGGTGCCGTCCAC
The DNA here is from genome assembly GCA_035282985.1 of Candidatus Acidiferrales bacterium. GTDB lineage: Bacteria > Acidobacteriota > Terriglobia > Acidiferrales > 2-02-FULL-67-57 > DATEUS01. Next base: position 5,863 of record DATEUS010000373.1, on the reverse strand, counting down.
GATGCGCCCGCCGGTGATGACCACATCATAGGCGGCTGTCGGGTTCTGTTGCGCCTTGAGCAGCGGCGAAAAGCCCGGGCTCAGGAAGAAGAGCATGGAGGCGAGCAAAATGAGGATCCGGTTTATCGCACGGGGCATGATGACCTCCGAGGAGCTGTCAGCTTCGGTCGGCGCGCGGGCCACGCGCCACCACCATTCTACGCCAGGGGTGAGACGTTGTGGTCGAAAACGAGGGCGGCGGCCGCCAGCATGAGCTTGAACGGTCGCCGCCGCTTCTCATCGCCCGCTTCAATTACCGAGGTCGCTGCAGAGGCCGAGGCTCAGGGAACCGGATGCCTTCTTTGCGTAGCTTGGCGAAGTGCACCAGCGGCTCGCCCTTCTCCCACAGCGAGGCCAATTGAAAAATGGTGTAGCGAGGGTGGTCGATTTGCAGCAGCCGGTATTCACCCGGCTCGACCTCGATAATCTGCCGGCCGCCTTGCTGGTAGAGAAACTGCTCGGCGTCGGTGCGCGCGGCGCGGGCGTGCTCGAGCGGCGAGACGCTCAGCGCCTCCACCACGTAGCTGCGCAGCAGCTTGGGCCAGTAGCGCTCGAAGAGTTGGGGCTCGGCGAAGAGGTCGGCCCAGACGATTTCGCCGTTGATGGCCACCACCACGCCGACTACGTTCTTGCCCCGTAGGGCCCCGCGCAGAGCGCGCTCGTAGTCGCGCTGCAGGTCGCGGCTGGCGGTGTCAATCCTGTTCTTCAAGGCGTCGGAGCGCTCCAGCTCGGCATAACTTGATGACTGCGCCAGCGCCTCCGCCGCCGGCGTGCCCGCAGCGCCAGCCATACCCTGGCGGACTTCGCCGGTGGCATCCCAAACTTCCTGCTGATTCTTGGCCACGGCGGCTCGCTCGCGGACCTTGGGCGCGGCCATCAGGCTCTTGCCCTCGAAAGCCAGCGAGGCGCCGTGCCAGCGGCCGGGCTCGACGCAGAAGACGTCGAGCGGCAGCGGGTCGGCGCCGGGCGGGATGATGCGATCTTTCGAAATCACCCGATCCTGCTTGCCGCCGGTGACGATTTCCCCCGCCAGCAAGACTAGGGCTTTCTTGGAGTGGTTAATCAGGGCCAGGGTGTTGACCTGCGCGCTATCTGGCGGTCGTGTGCCGGGGCGGCGGCGGATGAGTGCCGCGCCCAGCTCCGTCACCTCAATCTCGCCCGAGGCCAAGCCTTCGTCGAGCGTGATGTAGTCGCCCCGGAGCAGTCTTTCGCCACCCGTGACCGGGAACAGAGCCAGGTTCGAGTAGGTAATGGGGTCGTGCACCTGCCAGCCACTTTCGACAATCGGCGGGGCAAGACGACTGTGGGCGGCCGCGACTGCGGCCAGGGCCAGAAAAACCAGAAGAAAGAACCATCGTTGACGCATCACACCTCTCCTTGCCGCCCGAGCTTCATCGCTCGCCGGCGTCCGGCAGTTGCCTCGCGGAGTCGCGGGCTTTGCCGCTCGCTGATGACAATCGCTTCGGGTCGGAAAAAGTTCCCGGCTCGGCTATAATCCGCCCAGCCCGAGGGAAGGTCGAAGGGGAGGATGGCTACCGGTTCGCAGTTCGCGCCGCCGCGCTACATCGCCGTTGAAGGCCCGCTGCGGGTGGGGAAGTCGACGCTGGCCCGCATCCTGGCTGAACGGCTGCACGCGCGCTTGATTGCCGACCGCGGCGACAACCCCCACCTGGCCGACTTCTATGCTGAGAAGCCTGGAGCCGCCTTCCGCTCCCAGATGCATTTCCTGCTGACGCGCTACTTGCAGTTGCGCGACCTGGCCCTGCAGCACGACCCGCGACGGCTCGTCTGTGACTATCTGTTCGAGAAAGACCGGGTGTTCGCTTCGCTCAACCTGAGCGCGCCGGAGCTGAAGGTCTATGAGCAGTACTTCGAGCTCTTTCGTCCGCAACTGGTGGTGCCCGACCTGGTCATCTACCTGCAGGCCACTCCAGCCATCCTCCGCAAGCGGCTGAAGAAACACCGCGACCCGCAGGAGCGCGAAATCTCCGACGACTATCTGCGCGAAGTTGTGGAAGCTTACGAGCACTACTTCTTCCACTACAGCGCCTCTGACCTGTTGGTGATCAATACCAGCGAGATCGATTTCGTCGAGCGCCACGAAGACCTGCAGGAGCTGCTCCGCCGGTTGAGCGAGCCGGTGAAGGGGACGCAATACTTTCTGCCACTGGGCCCGGGTTAAAGGAGGTCAAATGATTCCGCTCGAGACCTTGCGCCGCTTGTACGACTACAACTACTGGGCGCGCGACCGGCAGTTCGAAGCCTGCCGCACGCTCACGGAGGAACAATTCCTGCGCCCGCTGGGCAGCAGCTTCTCCTCCGTGCGCGACACGCTGGCGCACCTGGTGGCCGTCGAGTGGGTCTGGCACGAGCGCTGGCGAAGCCGCTCACCGCGCGCCGTCCCCTGGCCGCACGACTTCCCGACGGTGGCGGCGGTGGAGGAACGCTGGCGCGGGGTCGAGCGCGACGTGCGCGACTTTCTCGCCCAACTCAGCGAGGAACAACTGGCGGGCCAGTTGAGCTATGTCAATTTTGCCGGTGCCCCGTGTGCCTACCCGCTCTGGCAGGCGATGGTGCACCTGGTGAACCACCAGACCTACCACCGCGGGCAGGTGAACACGCTGCTGCGGCAGCTCGGTGCGAAGGCGGCGCCGCTCGACTTGCTGCTGGCGGCCGACGCCGGCCTGCTAGGTTAGCCCAGGGCGGCCAGAACTTCCTGGGCATGCTTGCCAGGCCGGACTTTAGGCCAAATCTTGCCGATGGTGCCGTCGGGCCCGATGACGAAAGTCATGCGGGCGATGCCCATGTATTTTTTCCCCAGGAAGGACTTCTGCTGCCAGACGCCGTAGTCCTTCAGCATCCCTTTCTTCGTGTCGCTGAGCAGGGTGAAGTTGAGCTTGTGCTTCTTCTTGAATTTGGCCTGGGTCTCGGGCTTGTCGGCCGAGCAGCCGAGGATGATGGTGTTCTTGCGAGCGAAGGCGTTGCGTGCGTCACGAAACTCGTGCGCCTCGGTGGTTCAACCCGGGGTGAAGGCTTTGGGGAAAAAGTAGAGCACCACGTTCTTGCCCGTGAAGTCGCTGAGGCTGACCTCGGAGCCGTCGTCGGCCGGCAGAGTAAAGCCTGGCGCCTTGTCCCCCTCTTTGAGCTTCATCGCGGTCGCTCCCTCGCTGTTGGCTTCGGGTGGAGATTCTAGCCGGGAACTGTCAGCGGTGGAAGTAGTCGGGCTCGTTGCCCCGCTTCCACTTGATGTTGCAGCCCAGGCTGTGTCTCTGCTCTTCCGGAACCTTGCCGCCGCCCAGCACGGCGTCGAGAGCGGCGCGCAGGTCGGCGCCGGTAACGGGCTTGTTGTTGCCGGGACGGCTGGCGTCGTACTGCCCGCGATAGACCAGGCGACGCTCGCGGTCGAAAAGGTAGAAATCGGGCGTGCAGGCAGCCCGGTAGGCTTTGGCCACTTCCTGGCTTTCGTCGTAGAGATAGGGGAAGGTGTAGCCGAAGGTTTTGGCCTCCTCCGCCATCTTTTCCGGCGCGTCGTCGGGGTAGCTTCTGATGTCATTCGAGCTGATGCCGACCACGGCTACGCCGCGGGCCTGGTAGTCGCGGACCAGTTGGGCGAAGTGCGAGCGGATGTGCTTGACGTAGGGACAATGGTTGCAGATGAAGGCCACCAGCAGGGCGGGGGCTTGCTGGAAGTCGTCGAGTGAAGCTAGCTTGCCGGCAAGGTCGGGAAGCCGGAACGGCGGGGCCTTCATGCCCAGCGGGGCCATCGTGGAGGGGGTCTCAGCCATTGGCTATTTCCTTTGCAAGCGGCGCCTGACCTGAGCCCGGCGGCAATCTGGCTGGCGCGCCAGCATTGGTTGCTTCGGGCGCAATCGTGTAGTCCGCCTTGCGCCACCCTAGAGAGTATCTGGCCGCGTCCACCAGATTCTGCATCAGGGCTGCTACCGTCAGCGGCCCTGTCCCGCCCGGGACAGGGGTGATGTAGGAAGCAACCTCAGCCACCGGCTCAAAGTCCACATCACCCTGGATTCCTGCCGGCGTCCGTCGAATGCCAACGTCGATGACCACCGCGCCGGGCTTGACCATGTCCTTCCGAATGATCCCGGGCTGCCCAATGCAACTGACCAGGATGTCGGCTCGGCGCGTGTACTCTCCCAGCTTCCGGGTGTGGCGGTGACACCAGGTGACGGTGGCGTTGGCGAGGCGTCCACCCAGAATCATCATCATCGGCTTGCCGGTGATGTCATTCCTGCCGGTGACCACGACGTGCTTGCCCTCGGTGTCGATGTTGTAATACCTGAGAAGGTTCAGGACGCCGCGGGGCGTGCAGGGCAGGAATAGCCCTTCTTCACCTCGATAGAAATGCTTGACAACCTCGCCGGACACCGCGTCTACGTCTTTTTCCGCCTTGATGGCATCGAAGATCCGATATTTTTCTCTTCCGATAGGGTCAGGAAGAGGCAGTTGAATCAGGATCCCGTGGTAGTTCGGATCGTCGCTCCATTCCCTTATAAGTTTTTCTACCTCGTCGGCGGCAACCCCACTCCGGCATTCAAGTACGTGTGAGTCGATTCCAAGCTCGGCGCATTTCTTCTTTTTCCTGCTGACGTAGATGGCCGATTCCTCGTTCTCTCCGATGAGCACGATCCCCAGGCGGGGCACCACGCCGTGGGCGGCCAGTTCCTGCAAGTGCTCCTTGACCTGCCTCTCGATGTAGGCCGCCACTTTCTTGCCATCCAATAGCTGGGCTGGCATCGCACCTCCTGCTTGCATTCTACCAGCTTTGGCTGAGCCTTCCCGTGAGGCGAGTGGTCAGACGGTGATTCTCTGCTCCTGCCCGCGGAGCGCGGCCAGGCGTCTTTGCGCGTCAGCAAGGGCACGACCAACCTGTTTGGGGTCTGTGCCTCCCACTACGTTGTGCTCGGCCAGCACCTTGTCGAGGGTCAGCGAGTCAAAGAAGTCTTCTGCGAACGCTGCGCTGAACTGCTTCAGCTCGTCGAGCGACAGCGTCTCCAACTCACAGCCCTTTTCCAGGGCGTGGCGAACGGCTTTTCCGGTAATCGCGTGTGCCTCCCGGAAAGGGAGGCCGCGCTTCACCAGGTAGTTGGCGGCAGCGGTAGCGTTTAGATAGCCTGAAGAGGCCGCCGCCTGCATCCTCGCGGTGTCGAATTCGACTGCCCGCATGAAATCACGGGCGATTTGAAGAGCGTCGCTTACGGTCTCAGCCGCGTCAAAGAGCGGTTCCTGGGTTTCCTGCAAGTCTTTGTTGTAAGCAAGGGGCAGCCCTTTCTGCGTTACTAGCAGCGAGACGGCCGCACCCAGCACTCGTCCGACCTTGCCTCGCAGGAGCTCCATGGCATCGGGATTCTTTTTCTGGGGCATGGCGCTGCTGCCGGTAGAGAACTGTTCCGGCAATCGTACGAAGCCATACTCCACGGTCGAAAACAGTATGAGCTCCTCTGCCAGACGGCTGAGATGCACGGCGACGAGCGACAGTCCCTGCACAAACTCAATGGCGAAGTCGCGGTCAGAGGTGGCATCTATACTGTTGGCTGACACCGCCTCAAACCCCAGGTCCTTCGCCATGGCGGCGCGATCAAGCGGGACGCTGGCCCCCGCCACGGCGCCTGATCCGAGAGGGGAAACATTGACGCGTCGCCGACAGTCGGCCAGGCGCTCGGCATCGCGCAAGAACATCTCCACATAGGCCAGCAGCCAGTGGGCCAGCAAGACCGGCTGCGCCCGCTGCAGATGAGTATAGGCAGGCATGGCGACGCTACGGTGTTCGTGGGCCCGCGCGAGCAGAACCTCGATCAAGTCGGCCAAA